>NZ_JABDWV010000016.1:0-186309 GCF_019685435.1 Rhizobium sp. NLR10b
ACCCGCGGCCGCGCAGGCAGCCTTCGAACGCCGGATCTGCTCGCGAAGCACGGAGTCCGGGCAATCCTTGATGCGCAGCTGGACGAGTTTGACGCCGAGTGGCACGAGACGCTCGACCCATTCGGCGCTGTCGACGATGAGATAGAAGGGATCGAGCTTCATGAGAAGACGGCCTTGCCGATGACGGGCGTGGATGGGAAGGCGACGTCGCGTGGCTCCAGCGGTATGGCTCCATGCGCCAGGCGGCCGGCATCGATGGCAAGCGCGAAGGCCTCGGCAATGCTGGCGGGATCGCCTGCGCCGGCAACGGCGGTGTTGAGAAGGACGGCATCATAACCATATTCCATGACGGTGGCGGCATGAGACGGGCGGCCGATGCCGGCATCGATGATCAGCGGCACATCCGGAAAGTGCGCCCGGAACGATCGCAGCGCCATCGGGTTCAGCGGCCCCTGAGCGGACCCGATCGGCGCGCACCAGGGCATCAGCACGCGGCAGCCGGCTTCCAGCAGCCTTTCCGCGACGACAAGGTCGTCGGTCGTGTAGGGGAAGACCTGAAAGCCCTCGCCAGTGAGGATGCGGGCCGCCTCGACAAGGCCGAAGACGTCAGGCTGCAGCGTATCGTGATGTCCGATGACTTCGAGCTTGATCCAGTCGGTGCGGAAGACGTCGCGCGCCATTTTCGCCGTCAGCACGGCCTCCTGCACGCTGTGGCATCCGGCCGTATTCGGCAGCACGCGCACGCCAAGTTCGCGGATCAGATCGAAGAAGGCGCCGCCCGCTTTGCCGCCGACGGCTTCGCGGCGAAGCGAAACGGTGACGATCTCGGTCTTCGAGCGCTTGACCGCTTCTGCAAGGACAGCTGGAGACGGATAGCGGGCGGTCCCGAGTAGCAGTCGGGAGCGGACTTCAACATCATAAAGTTTCAGCATCTCAGCCTCCTTGCATGGGTGAGAGAATTTCGATGCGGTCGCGTTCGCCGAGCCTGAAATCGGCGCGGTCCTCGCGGTGCACCAGCTCGCCGTTGACTGCGGTTGCCAGCCATTCGCCTTCGTAGTCGAGAGCGAGGAGAAGATCTGCGAGCGTCGCGGCCGCGACCTCCTGTTCCTCACCATTGATGATGAAGGTCATGATGCCCTCCTTTCCGGTTGATTGCCTTCGCCAAGAAGAAGCCGCGCCACCTCGCCTGCCATGGCAGGCGCCAGCAGAAAACCGTGGCGGTAGAGACCATTGACATGGACTGTGCGCCCTTCCTGCGTCACACGCGGCAGATTGTCGGGATAAGCCGGCCGCACGCCTGCGCCCGTTTCCGTCACCCGTGCCTCGCCGAAGGCAGGATTGAGGGTGTAGGCGGCATTCAGCAACTCCATCAGCGAACGCGCGGTGATAGGGCCGGTATCGTCACTTTCGATCATCGTCGCCCCGATCATGAAACGATTTCTTTCGCGCGGCACGATATAGATCGGATAGCGCGGATGCAGCAGGCGAACGGGGCGAGAGAGAGTCACTTCGTTCGTTTCGACGCAGAGCATCTCTCCGCGAACGCCGCGCAGGCCGGGCAGAAGGCCGATCTGAGCAGCCCCGGTGCAGTCGATCACCCGATCGTAATGGGCAAGGTCAGCATCGCCCGTGGTGCCGAATGTGAGACGCATGCGGGCTTCTTCAAGTCCGGCGGCCAGCCCCGCGAGTGCCTGCCGTGGATCGAGATGCGCTTCCTGCGGAAAGAACAATGCCCTGCGGAAGCGGCCGGCGAGATCCGGTTCAAGAGCCGCGATCGCCTGCTCGTCCAGCCATTCCCATCCGCTTGTCCGGCGACAAAAGCGGTCGAGTTCGCCGGCATCGCGCCCGGCCGCCACGACAAGCGTTCCCCGACGATTGATATGGCCGGGTAGTGCTGCCTCCCACCAATCGGCGGCAAGACGGCCGAGCGCCAGGACCGGCTCCTCCGCGCTTTCCCTTTCGCACCATGGGGCCAGCATGCCGCCGGCAAAGCCGGAAGCGCCTGCACCGATCCGGTCGGCTTGATCAGCGACGCTGACCCGGAAACCATGTCGATAGAGCTGCCAGGCAACGGTGAGGCCGGCAACGCCGGCCCCCTTGACGAGAATATGCATCGTCATTCTCCGGCAGGCGTTTTCGCGGCCTCGGCGACCGGCATGTAGAGATCGCCGCCATCACGATACCTGGCAGCCATCGCTTCCAGTCCTTCTTTCTGAGCTTCGGCGCGAATGTCGTGGGAAATGCGCATGGAACAGAATTTCGGGCCGCACATCGAACAGAAATGCGCTACCTTGTGCGCCTCTTTCGGCAGGGTCTCGTCATGGAAGGAACGCGCCGTATCCGGGTCGAGCGAGAGGTTGAACTGGTCTTCCCAGCGAAATTCGAAGCGCGCCCGCGACAGTGCATCGTCACGGATGCGGGCGGCCGGATGGCCCTTGGCAAGGTCGGCGGCATGCGCGGCAATCTTGTAGGTGATGACACCGGTCTTGACGTCGCTGCGGTCGGGCAGGCCCAGATGCTCCTTCGGCGTGACGTAGCAGAGCATCGCCGTTCCGAACCAGCCGATCATTGCGGCTCCGATGCCGGAGGTGATGTGATCGTAGCCGGGGGCGATATCGGTCGTCAGCGGTCCGAGCGTATAGAAGGGAGCCTCGCCGCAGACCTTGAGCTGCTTGTCCATATTCTCCTTGATCTTGTGCATCGGCACGTGGCCGGGGCCTTCGATCATCACCTGGCAATCCCTGGCCCAGGCGATCTTGGTCAGTTCGCCGAGGGTTTCGAGCTCGGCAAATTGCGCGGCGTCGTTGGCATCGGCGATCGAGCCGGGGCGAAGACCATCTCCAAGCGAGAAGGATACGTCATAGGCGCGGCAGATGTCGCAGATTTCCTCGAAATGCTCATAGAGGAAGCTCTCCTTGTGGTGATGCAGACACCACTTGGCCATGATCGAACCGCCGCGTGAGACGATGCCGGTGACACGATTGACGGTGAGCGGGATATAGGCAAGCCGCACGCCCGCATGAATGGTGAAATAATCGACCCCCTGCTCGGCCTGTTCAATCAGCGTATCGCGATAGACTTCCCACGTGAGATCCTCGGCTATGCCGTTCACCTTTTCCAGCGCCTGGTAGAGCGGCACCGTTCCGATCGGAACCGGCGAATTGCGGATGATCCATTCCCGGATGTTGTGAATGTTGCGGCCGGTGGAAAGGTCCATGACCGTGTCGGCACCCCAGCGGATTGCCCAGACCATCTTCTCCACCTCTTCCGCCATCGACGAGGTAACGGCCGAGTTGCCGATATTGGCGTTGATCTTCACCAGGAAATTCCGGCCGATGATCATCGGTTCGGCCTCCGGATGGTTGATGTTGGCTGGAATGATCGCCCGGCCGGCTGCCACTTCCTGCCGCACGAATTCGGCCGTCACGAAATCGGGAACGTCAGCGCCAAAGCTCTCGCCGTCGCGAGCGAGCGCCTCCTTCGTGGCCTGCCGGCCAAGGTTTTCGCGGATGGCGATGAACTCCATTTCCGGCGTGACGATGCCGGCACGCGCATAGGCGAGCTGGGTGACGGCGCGGCCGGCCTTTGCCTTCAGCGGCGTGCTGCGAAGGGGGAATTCCGGCGTCAGCCGTTCGCCTGTGGCAAAACCATTGTCTTCAGGCTTCACCACACGGCCTTCATAGGCTTCGACGTCGCCCCGCGCCCTGATCCAGCTCTCGCGCAAACGCGGGAGCCCGGCGTCGATCGAGACCGTATGTGTCGGGTCGGTATAGGGGCCGGAGGAGTCATAGACCGTTACCGGCGGTTCGCCCGAGGTCGGGTGAAGGCTGATTTCGCGCATCGGCACGCGCAGATCCGGATAGAGCGTTCCGGGCTTGGCGATCTTGGTCGAGCCCGGAAGCGGGCCGGTGGTGACGACCGGAGTAAGCTTGGGTGCAACAATATTCATGGGTGAGGCTCCAAGGTTTGACGTTTGGAGACCCAGTTCCAGAGTTGGAATGATGAAAAGACGCCTCAAGCAACAAAGCGAAATCCGCCCGACAGCCGCAGCGTCCGCACCGTCCCTACGCCAGTATGAACTGGATCAGGTTCAACGGGTCACTGCGCCACAACAGGCAAAGCCGTATTGTTCAGCAGAATCTCAGCCCCTTGCCGGGACACCCCTGGTGAATGCTCGGCATCAAAGACCGGAGTGGCCCTGATGTCAAGCCGACCCTCACGCGTTCTCATCCGCCGGCTTTGAGTCCGCGGCAGACATCATTCCGCGTCCTCACGCGAGCTACGGCTCTCGCCAAAGGACTACCGTCAGCCGATCTCGGAAACTTGCGGCTTAGATAAGCGGGGATCGGTGTATCGACCCGACTGTACAAGAAATGCGCCACACCAACAGCAGACAAGACGTGGATAGCGAGCGTGCCTGACCTTGCAGAGGGCCTGCCAACGCAATTTTCCAGACCCCGGCTCAACGGCCCGGTATGTAAGTCAAGCGGCAATATTTATTCAGCTGAATTGAATGTTCGAAATAGCAAAATCACTGGAAGTACTTATCCGATTTCAGCATTGAACATCTTTACACCGATAGCTGTTGTCCTTACTTCCTCTATCGTTATGTCTAGCAAGGCAACACCGATGTGAGACCACTCACGACGCGCCGTCCCCCAGCGGGACTCGCGGTCATTCTCCCTGACAATCAGCAGCCTTAAGCGTTCGACAGGTTCTTAGCGCGTCGCGCAAAAAGGCGCGCCATTTCCCCGTCATATCAACCAACGCCAACCGGGCGGTCATCGGGTGGACGAACCCGTGCGCCTATGCGAGAGAAAAGATGGAAACCCTCCAATACCTTAGCCCGATGGGATGGAAGGCGATCGAAATCGCTGTCACCCTCATCATACTGGCCATGCTGTTCCGGTGGAGCGGAGTAATCCGCTATATCCCCAACGACAGGCTCGGCATCCTCGAAAAGCTGTGGAGCTTTCGCGGCTCCGTCGACAATGGCTTCATCGCGCTCTATGGCGAGGCCGGCTTTCAGCCGGATGTCGTGCGCGGCGGTCTGCATTTCTTCATGCCGTTCCAGTATTCGATGCATCGCGCCAACCTCGTGACCATTCCGCAGGGCCAGATCGGCTATGTCTTCGCCCGTGACGGCGAGCCGTTGCCGCCGACCCAGACGCTGGCCTCGAATATCGATGCCGATGATTTTCAGGATGTGCGCAGCTTTCTCACCAAGGGCGGCCAGAAGGGGCCGCAACGCAAGATCCTGCGCGAAGGCACATATGCCATCAATCTCGCGCAGTTCATCGTGTTGACCGCGCAATCAACTTATGCAGTCAACCTGAACGCGTCGGAACAAAGACTGTTTTCCGACATGTCCACTTTGATCACTGAGCGGAATGGCTTCGAGCCCGTCCTCATCCACGACGCCGAGGACCTGATCGGGATCGTCACCATCCATGACGGTCCGGCGCTGCCGGATGGCGAGATCATCGCGCCGACCGTTGCCAACAACCCGAAGGATCCGAACTTCCACAATAATTTCCAGGATCCGGAGAAGTTTCTCAATGCCGGCGGTTATCGCGGCCGGCAATTGCAGGTGCTTGCCGACGGCAGCTATTTCCTCAACCGCATCTTCGCGACCGTCGAACTGGTGGAAAAGACGATCATCGACGTCGGCACGGTGGGTGTCGTCGTCTCCTATACCGGCCGGCGAAGCGCGGATATTTCAGGTCAGTCTTATCGCCACGGCGAACTGGTCGAGACGGGCGCACGCGGTGTCTGGTCGACGCCGCTTCTGCCGGGCAAATATGCGTTCAACACCTATGCCGGCAATATCATCATCGTGCCGACCACAAACTTCGTGCTCAAATGGACGAAGGAACAGTTCGGCGAGCACCGGCTGGACGAAAACCTTTCAGAAGTGTCGCTGATCACCAGGGATGCGTTCGAACCGGTGCTGCCACTCTCGGTCGTCGTGCATATCGACTATATGAAGGCGCCGCTCGTCGTGCAGCGTTTCGGGGACATCAAACGGCTGGTCGAACAGACACTCGATCCGATGGTCTCGGCCTACTTCAAGAATATCGCTCAGACCAAGACCTTGATCGAACTGCTGCAGGAACGCAGCGAAATCCAGCGCAGATCCGGTGACGAAATGCGGGAGAAGTTTTCGTCGTATAGCCTCGAGCTGCAGGAGGTGCTGATCGGTACGCCTCGCGCCAGTAATGGCCAGAACAGCATCGAGCAGATCCTCATCCAGCTGCGCGAACGCCAGATCGCCGTCGAGAAGGTCGAGACTTATAAGTTGCAGGAAGCGGCGGCGATCCAGGAGCGCACATTGCGCGAGAAAGAAGCACTGGCCGAACAGCAGGCCAAGATCACGACGTCGGCGCTCACCATCGAGATCAGCGAGAACGAAGGCAAGGCGCAGCTCGCCCGCACCCGCCAGCAGGCCGAAACCATTCAGGTCACCGCCAAGGCAGAGGCCGAGAAGGTGCGCCTGGCCGGCCTCGGCGAAGCCGACCGGATCAAGGCGATCGCACTTGCAGATGCCGAGCGTATCAAGGCGACCGGCCTTGCCGATGCCCAGAAGGTACGCGCCGTCGGTCTGGCGGAAGCCGAGGCGACCGAGAAGAAGGTCGCGGCCTTCGGCGGTCCGGACTATCAGCTCCACTCGCAGGTGCTGATGCGCTTTGCCGAAGCGATCGAAAACGGCAAGCTGCCGCTCGTGCCGCAGATCCAGGTCGCCGGTGCCGGCGGCGACAAGGGCGGCGCCAACGGCCTGGTGGAAATGATGCTGTCGATGCTGGTCGCCGATCGGCTTGGACGACAGGGTGCCCCGGCTGTGGTGCCAGCGCCGGCCGAATAACATTGATTGTGGATGGGCCGGTCATGCCGGCCCATTTTTCTTCCTGCCTAAAACGCCGGTCGGAAACTCTCGCGCAGAATTCCGAAAGTGGGCCGCCATTCGAATAGATCGACGCTCGTGTAGACGCCGGAGCCAACGAAGGGATCTCCCGCGCTGAACGCCTCGAACTCGGCCAGCGTTTCGACTTCCGCAATTACGACGGCGGTAGAAGCCCTGCCCTCGGCCGGCGGTGCAGACGGGCCGGAAAGCATGATGCGGATCGTCGCGCCGCGCAGATAGGCCTTGTGTTCCTCGATCAATCGGGAACGTTCGGCCGCCTTGCCGGGGTCGCATACGGCATAGCGGACAACGATCATTGTTTATTCCAGATCGGCGTCAGCACGAAATCGAAATCGGAGCGCCAGACCGTCGGACGATCGATACGCTCGAAAGGCGCGACCAGGCTGTTTTTGACACCAAACACCGTATCGGATTCCAGATAGGGATCGTTGCCGACAAAAGTGTGGGTTACGAGCTTCTGATAACCTGGAGCCGTGATCAGGTAATGGGTATGGGCGGGACGGTAGGGATGGCGACCGAGCGAGGCCAGCATCTGGCCGACCGGACCGTCATCCGGGATCGGATAGGAGACCGGCTTGATGCCGACGAAGCTATAGGCGCCATCTGCACCGGTGATGAAAATGCCCCGGTTGTTCCATTTCGGCTGGATATCCGGCTGCTGGACGTCGTAGAAGCCATCGGCATTATCCGACCATACGTCGATCCGGGCTCCCTCGATCGGATGACCATCGAGATCCAGCACTCGCCCGATGAAGAGGCAAGTCTCACCCTTGCCGTCGAGCGAGATGTTTTCGCCCATCTGGCGGACGGGCGCCCCTTCGATGTGAAACGGTCCAAACACGGTATTTTCCGTGGCGCCCGGCGGACGCCGGTTGTTGATCGCATCCACCAGCATCGAGAAACCCAGCGTATCGCTGAGCAGGATGAATTCCTGTCGCTGGTCATGACAGCGATGACCGGTGCGGGTCAGGAAGCCTATGGCCAGCTCCCATTCCTCCTGGGTCAGGCTTATATCCTTGGCAAAGGCATGCAAATGCTTGACAAGCGACGCCATGACTTCGGCCAGACGTGGATTGATGTCCGGCCCCATCCGCGAATTGACGGCTTCCGCGGATCTCTCTTCGCTGAAATATTCAGGCACCTGGCCTCCTCCTAATGCGTTAACGCGGCCGTGCGCCCTCCCAGGCGCTCTGCAGCAAAGCCCGGATCACTTTTCCTTCGATCGGGCGCGGGTTCCAGTAGGGATTCCCAGCGGCAAGTTCTGCCGCATGATCCAGATCGGCTTCCTTCATACCCAGATCCCGCAGCGCCATCGGGGCACCGATCGAAGCGGCAAAATCATAAAGACCGCTGCCCAGCGAGCCGCCGAAAAGATCGGCAGCGGGCTTGAGCGCATCCGTTGCGGCTGCGGCGTTGTAGGCAGCGGAATGGGGCAGAATGACCGCATGGGTTTCTGCATGCGGCAGATCGAAGCTGCCGCCCAGCGTATGGCAAAGCTTGTGATGCAGGGCCATTCCAACGGCTCCGAGCACCGTGCCGCACAGCCAGGAGCCGTAAAGCGCTTCGCTTCGGGGTTCGATGTCCCTCGGGGCATTGACGATTTGCGGCAAAGCCTGCTTCAGCGCGCGCAAGCCCTCGACCGCCATCATCGACGAAATGGGATTGCGATCCTGCGCATAGAGCCCTTCGACCGCATGCGCCATGGCATTGAGCCCGCTGCTGACGCTGATGTTGACCGGCAATCCCAATGTCAATTCAGGATCGTAGATCACCACCTCAGGCAGGATGCCGGGGCCGCGGACCGTGGTCTTCTGTCCGTTCTCCGTCTGGCCGAGGATCGGTGTAACCTCCGATCCAGCATAGGTCGTCGCCACCACGATCTGTGGTGCGTCGTTGCGATAGGCGATGGCCTTGCCGAGACCGATCGTCGATCCACCGCCGATCGCGACCACGCAATCGGCACCGGCCTTCTCGTATGCCGCGATCGCGCGCTCGGTCACATCGACCGGCGTGTGCATGACAGCACCGTCGAATAGTCCCGCCGCAAGCGGGCCGAGGGAAGCAGCGATGCGCTGAGCGTCGGCTTTCTGGTGCGGGGTCGAAAGGATCAGGGCGCGCTTGCCGCCCTGCCCTGTAATCGCCTCGGCGAGGCGACTCACCGAGCCGCTCCCGAAGATGACCTGGGCTGCGCTGACCGTGTATCTGAAAGGTGCGACCATGTTATCGATCGAGCTTGAACAGTGAAACTGCATTGGTGCGACCGATTTTCAGACGGTCGGCTTCGGAGATGGTGGCGCTGTCGAACCAGTTTGCAGCGTGGTCGACGTTTTCGAATGGCCAGTCTGTCGAAAACAGAATTCTGTCCGCGCCGATTTCCAGCATAGCATCGATCAGCGATTGCGTGCGGAAATTCCCCGACGTCGTAATGTAGAAATTCTCGTTGAAATAATCGGCAATCCGGCGTTTGGCCGGATAGTTCTTTTCCACCCTGACCCACGCATTCCGGTGGTCGATGCGCCACATCATGTACGGCAGTCCCTCGCCCATATGACCGACGATGATCCGCAAAGCCGGGTGCTCGTCAAACAGGCCGGATCCCATCAGGCGCAGCGCATGCACAGCGGTCTCCTGCGCGAACGCCCATGTCGGACCCATCAGCCAGGAATGGCCGGCATAGATCCGGCTGTCCTGCGGCAGCGGGTTGCGCGGGTGCAGATAGAAAGGAATGTTGAGTTTTTCGACTTCGGCCCAGAACGGACGGTATTGCGGCAGATCGTAGTAGAGCGGCGTTGTTCCGTCGCCTTCCTGCGAGAAGCCGTTGACCAATGCGCCGACGAAACCCATCGTCGTCACGCAGCGCTGCAATTCCTGCGCAGCGGCATCCGGATCCTGCAGCGGCAAAGCTGCAAATCCCAGGAAACGGTTCGGGTTTTTAGCGCATTGCTCGGCCAGAAAGTCGTTGGCGCGTCGGGAAATCTCCAGGGCCTTGGCCTTGTCCGGGATCGCTTGCACGGCTGGTGCGTTCAGCGACAGGATCATTTTCTCGATGCCGTGAGCATCCATCAGCCGCAGACGCTTGTCCTGGATATCCAGAAGACGGGCGGACAGTTCCGTCCAGTAGTCGCCCGGCACGAATCCGGCCGAATCCTGCAGCGTCTCGGGAATGGCGAAATGTTCTTCAAGCGCGATCTTGCCTTGCACGATATGCTCTCTTTCCTGTCTTCAATCGAAATAATGAGGATGGCGGATCAGAATTGTCCCTTGGGCGGAAGACCGAGCAGTTGCTGGCCGACCATGGTTCCGACGGCATCCCAGTTCATGGAAATGTGGCGCCCGACGGCATTTGCATCGCGCCATGCCCGCTGCACGGGATTGGACATCTGGAGGCCGAGGCCGCCGGTCGATGCATTGAGTGCTTCGACGGCCCGAAGCGCCAGGCTGACCGCAAAAGACTGGCTGCGGCGGGCAAGAATCCGATCTTCCTCGGTGATCTCGCCGGTGCCATCCGCGCGGGCCTGGGCCAGTTGCTGCGCCCTGGCAATATCGCGCAGAATGATTTCGCGGGCAGCATCCACGGATGCGGAGGCTTCCGCCACGCGGAGCTGGATCGTCGGAAATTCGGCGATCTTGTTGTTGCCGCCGGCAACCGCACCCCGTGTCACCCTGGTGCCGATGTGGTCGATATAGCTATCCAATGCGCCCTTCGCCGCACCGACGGCCGCGCTGCCGAGGCAGAACGGAATTCCCATAAGGAGCGGCATGTTGAAAAGGCCGACACCCTTATAGAAGCGCCCGCCCGGCGTTCTGCCTGAGGTCGCGTCCGGAAAGCTCAGTATGCGATATTGTGGAACGAAGACATCCTTGAGGATCAGGCTTTTTGAGCCGGTACCCGCAAGGCCGACCACATCCCAGGTCTCGGCAATGGTATAATCGCTGGCGGGAACCAGAAGGAACGCCGGCATAGGACGCTCCTCCTCGCCGTTTGGTGGAATGATCGCCGCACAGAGGGCCCACTGGGCATTTTCGCATCCGCTCGCAAAGGCCCAATCGCCGGATATACGGAAACCGCCCTCGACGCGTTCAGCCATTCGGACCGGCGCGTAGGAACCGCAGAGCAGCGCATCCGGATTGCTGCCCCACACGTCCTGCTGGACCCTTTCCTCGAACATGGCGAGGAGCCATTGATGTGCGGAAAGGAGGCCGGCGACCCAGCCGGTGGAGGCACAGGCCGCCGACAGTACGATATTTGCATCGACAAGCTCGGCAAACGATCCTTCGTTGCCGCCGAAACGGGCGGGCTTGACGATATCGAAATAGCCGGCGGAGCGCAGCAGATCGATATTGCGCGCCGGCACGCGACCGGATTTTTCGGTGTCGCGGGCGCCGGCACGGATTTCGTCCAGCACCGAGGCGATGCGATCTGCAAGACATGCGTTCTCGACCCGCGTTGCGGCGGGAAACAGGGCAGCTGTATTGTTCATGGAACGACCTTCAGTTCTGGGATGTGGGAAGCGCGTGCTGTGGTGCGCAATATTTCGAGTTTTCGTACATCAGCGGGATCGTGTCTTGGGAAAGGCGTGTATCCACCACCTGCCCGATGAAGATCGTGTGCGTCCCGTAGGGAACCGCACCCATGCGGCGGCAGACAACCGAGGCATGAGCGGAATCAAGCACCATCATGCCGCGCTCATGGCGAACCCAATCGGCAGCCTCGAACCGACGTTCAGGCGCAATCTTGCCGCTGAAACCTTCCGACAGGGCGACCTGCCTGTCGGTCAGAATGCTGACTGCAAATTCCGGCACCTCAAGCAGCATGCCATGCAGGTAGGTACGATTGTTCAGGCAGATGAGGAGAGATGGCGGATCCATCGAAAGTGATGTGACGGCAGTTGCCGTCATTCCATGGTCCGTACCGTTGCGGCAGGCGGAAATGATCGTCACTGTCGCCGGGAAACGGCGCATGGTCGATCGAAACGCATCGCTGATCGGTGCAGGGGCCGGCACTATGCCGAGAGCAGCAGTGGCAGACATGATTTCCTCCCGTGTTTCCCGCTGCCAAATTATTGCATCTGCAACTGTTGTCAACGCAAATCTATAAGTCAGGCGGGAAAAATGTTTGATCTACCCCGCCATTGTCGGCGGCTGAAAGCCAATCATGTTGTCATCCCGGTCATTTAGGTGCATGTCGGAGAGAACGTTCAGCAAGCGCCCCGAATCCCGCCAGCAGACAGAGATATGTACAAACTTACCGATTCCGTTCCGTATCTTCTCAATCGCGCCGGCGTGCGGATAGCCGAGGTGTTCGCGCAGAGAATTGCCGAAGATGATCTCAGCGTGGCGATGTACAGGGTTCTGGCGATGCTCAAGGAGCGCCGGGAAAGCACCCTGGGGGATCTCGCCGACGTCGTATCTGTCGAGATTTCGACGCTTTCGCGCCTGGTCGGCACGCTGGCCAAGCGCAAGCTGGTGTCGAGAACACGTCCGGAAGACAATGGCCGGATCGTCATCGTCAGGCTGACCCCGCAGGGCGAGGCGCTGACGGAAAGGCTCATGCCGCTTGCCGTGGAGCTTGAAAGCACCGCGGTTCAGGGCATGTCGGCCGAGGAAGTCGCAGCCCTGAAGAATGCGCTGCGCCGCATGCACAGCAACCTGCCGGCAATATCCGCAAAGGGAAAAGTTGCCGGCTGAGAAGTTTGCAGTTGCAAATATTTTATTCGCAAGTATTTAATGGCGTGTCATCGTTGTCTTGACATCGCCCGCTCGCGGGTGAGTCTGGCGCTGGGAGGAACCTCGCCGGCAATGATCCAGGAGGATTTGTACATGGATCGGTGCGGGCCTGCCGCTGGCAGGAGCGTGCTTCCTGTACTCAATGTATGGGGAGGGAAAATTGGCCATACAAGATCTCGCTATTATCAACGAACGTGTTCGCAGCCCGAATATCATCATCGCCCTTTGCGGTCTGCTGATCCTGTTTGACGGTTATGATCTGATCGTTTACGGGGCAGTCGCGCCGGCGCTGCTCGGTGAAGCAAGCTGGGGCCTGACGCCCGGCATGGTCGGACGAGCTGCTTCCATCACCCTGTTCGGCATGCTGCTCGGCGCGCTCGTTGCAGGAACACTCGCCGACAGGATAGGCCGTCGCAAGGTCATCATCGGCAGCCTGCTGAGTTTCTCCGTTATGATGATCGGCAGCGGTCTGGCGCCCAACTTTCTCGTTTTCGAGGCAACCCGCTTTCTCGCCGGTCTGGGCCTTGGCGCTCTTTTTCCGACAGTAACCGCATTGATCATCGAGTTTTCCGCGCCGAGACGGAAGGCGATCGCCTATTCGATTGCTCTTCTCGGTTATCTCGCCGGCGGCATCATCTCGGGTATGCTCGGAATGTTGCTGATACAGAAATACGGATGGCGTCCATTGATGATCATCGGCGGCGCACCGATCCTGCTTCTGCCTTTCTTTATCCACCTCATCCCGGAGTCCCCCGAATGGCTGGCAACGAAAAACCGCCAGGCCGAAGCCAACCATTTCGCAAACCAGTACAGACTGCCCAATCCCCTAGCCAGGCCCGTTGGACAACGCCAGGTCGGCATCCGGTCACTGTTTTCCGAAGGTCGCCTGCTGCCGACCTTGAACGCATGGGGCATCCACTTTTGTTCGCTTCTGCTGACATTCGGAATGGTCAACTGGCTCCCGACCATTATGAACAAGTTGGGCTACGACCTCGGTTCTGCCCTGCTCTTCTCCGTGACGCTCAATCTCGGAGCCGCAGTCGGCCTGCTGATTGGCGCAAGGATTGCCGACCGTGGAAATGTCAAAATCGTCGTGGCAGGTCTGTTTCTTCTTGGAGCCTGCTCGATCTGGTTGCTGACGCAGGTGGATCAGGGACTCCAGGTTTACGCTCTCGTCGCACTTGCCGGGACGGGAACGATCGGCACGCAGATCCTCGCCAATATTCTCGTTGGAAACCTCTATCCGGTCGAGATCCGCGGAACCGGCCTTGGCTTCTCGCTCGGCATCGGCCGTATCGGAGGCATGATAGGACCGGCCATCGGCGGTGCGGTTCTGGGTGCGGGCCTTGCTCCGCAGTGGAACTTCTACATCTTCGCTTCGGTCGGTGCCCTGGGATGCGTCCTCGCACTCATGACATTGCTGTATCGCAAAAAGGCTGAGTGATGCCGGATTGTCGGCAGGTTCCCCATCCGGAACCTGCCGACAATACTAATGAACCATTCCAGGTTTCGCCCTGTTGGCGAACTGGTGGACGAGCATGATGCCCTGCTCAAGCAGCAGTTCGGCCGCCCGCAGATTGTGTGGCGCAAGCTCCCCCGAAAGTCCGCGGATCGTATTGGCGATGCAGACGGAGTTGACGACGAAACGGGCGTCGCCCTCCTCTTCGGCCTCCTCGGCGGTCGCCTCCAAGGCGTCGGCGACAGTGTCGAGCAGGCTCGACCGTTCAACAAGCGTCATGTCGTTCAGAGTCTTCGAAATACCGTTCATGATTGTCTCCTCGCGCGAGCCCGAGGCGGGCCACAGCGCCGATTTTCTCGATGTGCGTCAGATGGCTGTGACTGTCAGATGGAGATCCATGTCTTCAGAAGCAACGCATGGCTGCCGCGCGCTTCACGCATGCGTGCAGCGCGGCTCAAGGCCCCCGAGAAGAAGGTGGCGGCCTTTGGCGGGCCGGACTATCAGCTCGATTCGCAGATCCTCATGCGCTTTGCCGAAGCGATCGAAAACGGCCGGCTGCCGCTCGTGCCGCAAATCCAGGTCGGCGGCGCCGGCGCCGAAAAAGGCGTCACCATGGTCTTGTGGAAATGATGCTGTCGATGCTGGTCGCCGATCGGCCTGGTCAGCAGCGGGCGCCGGCTGCAGTGCCGGCGCCGATCGAGCAGCATTGATTGTGGATGGGCCGGTTCCGCCGGCCCATTTTACTCGCCAGGACGCTGCCGCCATGCTCTGAATATTTCATGTTTCGCTGACGGGCGATAACGTCCGTTTATTTGTCAGACGGCGCCTGCTGGATCACTCTATCGCAACACCATTCTTGCATTCATGGCCTATCGTTTCGTCCACACTGCCGATCTCCATCTCGACTCTCCCCTGCGCTCTCTCGCGCTTCGCAACGCAGAGCTGGCCGACCTCGTGAGTGACGCCAGCCGGCAGGCGCTGGTCGCGATCGTCGATCTTTGCCTTGAGGAACAGGTCGACGCGCTTGTCATCGCCGGCGATCTCTACGACGGCGAGCAGACGTCGATGAAGACGGCGCGCTTCCTGGCAGGAGAGCTCGAACGGCTGCACCGAGCGGGCATCTCAGTCTTCAAGATCCGGGGCAATCATGATGCGATGTCGAAGATCGCCAGGGAACTGGTGATGCCCCATACGGTGAAGATCTTCGGCGGCCATGCCGAGATTGTGGAGGCCACGAAGGGCAGCTTGTCGGTCGCGATCCACGGCCTGAGCTTTGCGAAACCGCAGGCCCCGGACCCGCTGCTGCCGAAGTTCAAGCCGCCGGTAACGGATGCCGTCAATATCGGCATCATGCATACGAGCCTGGCCGGATCGGTCGGACATGATGTCTATGCGCCCTGCAACGTGCTCGACCTGCATGCCTCGGGTTTCGATTATTGGGCACTCGGGCATCTCCACCAGCGCAGCCAGTATCCCGGCACGGCGACGGTCGTCATGCCCGGCATGCCTCAGGGCCGCGACATCAATGAAGCGGGCGTCAAGACCGTGTCGCTTGTGACCGTGGCGGACGACCGGACCGTGACGGTTGAGGAGCGGCGCACCAGCATCGCGCAGTTCGAGCGCGTCAATGTCGACCTCACTGGTGTCGATGATTGGCGTGAGGCGGCCATGCTGGTCGAGACGGCGCTGATGGCGCAGCGCGACCGCACGGCTTCGCCCCATCTTGTCGCACGCCTCAGGCTTTCCGGCCGCACGCCGCTCTCCTGGCAGCTCCGGCGCGATGTTGACCTCATGCAGGCGGAAGCCGAGCGGCGCAGCGACCTGATCGGCTGTACCTGGATCGAGAAGCTGGAACTCGCCTTCGAAGCGCCCTCGATGCCCGCAGACGCGTCCGCCGCCGATCCCGTCATCGAACTCGGCACGCTGATGCGGGACGAGGTCATCGCGCGTAGCGGATTTCGCGACGATGTCAGGGAGATGATCCGGGACCTGCTCGCCGACCTGCCGCCCGAGAGCCGGGCATTTGCCGGTGATAACGAGGCGGGTTTTGAACGCTTCATCGACAGCCTTCTCGCCGATGGCGCCGAGGACATCGCCGCCCGGATGAAGGCGGTGGATCGGGGAGACAGCTGATGCGTCTGCGCCGCCTCGATCTCACCCGTTATGGCAAGTTCACCGATCACTCCATCGATTTCGGCGCGGCCCGTCAAGGTTCGCCGGACTTGCACATTGTTTATGGCCTGAACGAAGCGGGCAAGTCGACCACCTTCGCCGCCTACCTTGATCTGCTCTACGGCATTGGTGAGCGCAGCACCTATAATTTCCTGCATCCCTACAATACGATGAAGGTCGGTGCGCGATTGGAATTTGGTGGCTCGGAATACGAGCTCGCGCGGCTCAAGCTGCGGACCGGCAGCCTTGTCGATGATCGGGGACAAGCTGTGAACGAGGCGCTCCTGGCCGGCGCCCTTGGAGGCGTCGGTCGCGAGGCCTATCGCACCATGTTCTCGCTCGACGATCAATCGCTCAAGGAAGGCGGCAACGCCATCATACAAAGCAAGGGCGAACTCGGCGAATTGCTGTTCTCGGCCAGCTCGGGTCTGGCAGGCCTGAGCCGTTCGCTGGTGACCGCGGCCGACGAAGCCAACGCAATCTACAAGAAGCGGTCGTCGAGCACCAAGCTCGCGGAACTCAAGCGTTCGCTCGAAGCGCTCAAGGCCGAGCGCAATGCCATCGACACGCTTGCTTCGGCCTATGCGGGCCTGAAATCGACCCATGAGCAGGCCGAGCGCGCCTATGGCACGACCACACGGGAATTGGCCGAGGCCAAGTCGCGGTATCAGGAGCTGACCCGCCTTCTCGGCGCCTTGCCTGCAGCGCTGGAGCTCCGGCGGCTGGATGCAGATGCAGCCGCCATGAGCGATCTGCCGCGGCCGCCGTCCGAATGGTTCGCGCTCCTGCCCCAGCTTTCGCGCGACGAGACGCGGCTGCAGGCGCTTGTCGAGACCGCCGACCGCACGCTGCGCCAGCTTGCGGACCAGATCGAGGCGATCGCGATCGACGACAAGGCTCTGGCAGTCGCCGCGCATATGGACCTGCTGGATCAGGGTCGGGCGCGCTATCTTGCGGCTGAGAGCGATCTGCCGAAGCGCCGGCTGGCGCTGGCCGAACAGGAGGGTGAGTTGGTCCGACTGCTGGCCGATCTCGAACAGCCCGGCCATGCGAAACCCGAGGCCCTGCTGCTGCCCGCTTCGCTGATCGGCATCATCCGCGATCTTATCGAACGGCGTTCCGGCGTCGAGGCGAAACTGGCAGCCGCTGATCGGGAACTGTTGCGAGCGCGGGAGAATCTCGAAAGGCTGGACAGGGAAGGCGGCTCGCGAGATGGAGCTGGGGTCCTGGATCCCGAGCTTTTCGGCCGCATCGAGATCGCCCTGAGCCGGCTGGCGGGATCTGATCTCCCCGTGCGGCTTACCATGGAAGAACGGACACTTGTCCAGGCGAAGCGAACGCAGGAGAACCGGTTTGAACAGCTCGCACCCTGGAGCGGCAACGCCGCCGCTCTGCAGCAAATGGCCGTGGCAGAGCCTCGACAGATCGAAGCCTGGCGTGGCCAAGCGGCCGCTATCGACAAGCGGATTGGCGATCACGAGGGAAGGCTGCGCGATCTCGGCACCGAACAGGCGCTGACCAAAGCCCGGATCGCGGCCTTCGTCGCCGGCGGTTCGATCGACGATACCGAGGCCGCGCGGCTGCGCGATGAACGCGATGCCGCCTGGCAGGCGCATCTTACCAGCCTGAATGCCGCCACGGCTCGGATTTTCGAGGAGCGGATGCGGCAGGACGACGTGGTATCCGCCGGCCGGCTGTCGCGGGCGCAGGAACTGGCCGAGCTGCGTCAACTCCGCCAGGCGGAAGCGGCAACGGCAGCAATGATCGAGCGGCAAAGGGAACTGCTTGGCGAAGCGCGCGCCGAACATGATGCGCTTGCCGAGCGCATCGGTGATCTGCTGCCTGAAAGCATCGAACATGACGCCGAAGCCGCGGCGCGCGTGGCCGCACTCGAGACTTGGAGCACCAAGCGAGCCGCGGCGCTCGCCGCCTGGGACGATCTGCAACACGCAGAAGACACGGTGCACGCACTTCGCCTCGAACTGGATAGGCATGTCGCAACGCTTGCGGAGAGCCTTGCAGAAGCCGGTCTTGATGACGCAGGCCAGCGACCGGTCGCCGAGCTGATGCAGGCTGCAAATAATATAATCGTCGCCGGCAGAGCCGAGCGGGCGACGCGGCAGGCGCACGAGAAGGCGGTCGGTGACCTCAGCCACGATCTCAGGGAACGCGAGCGCGACCGGCAGGAGGCGGAAGCCGCCATGGCGGCTTGGGAGCGGGAATGGGCAGAGGCGCTGTCGCGAACCTGGTTTGCCGATAAGGCCGGTTCGATGGCCGCTGTCCGCGCGATGCTGAATGCGCTCGCTACACTGCCCTCCATCCTGAAGGAGAGGGATGACCTCGCAAGTCGTGTTGCCGCGATGGAGCGCGACCAGCAGCAATTCCGCGAGCAAATTGCCGGTCTCCTCAGAGACTGCGGTCTCAGCCAGTCGGCGGTGGATACGCTCGCCTCCGCAAACGCGCTTGTGGAACGTCATGAGGCGGCGCGGCATGCGGCTCAGCTTCGGGCAGACCGGCAGGCGGATCTCGAAAGACAATTGGAAAAACGGCGTGCGCTGGAGGAGGAACTGGCCGTTCACAATGCCCGCAAGGACGAATTGACCGGCTATTTCGCTGCGGACTCGCTTGCTTCGGTCGAAGCATTCCTGAACCAGTCCCGAGAGCGGGACCGGCTGGAGGAGCGAGCCGCCGCGTTACGCCACCAGATCACCGAGGCATTGCGTGCTGCGAGTTTTTCCGAAGCCGAACGGCGCCTCGACGCTGTCGACGCCGCTGCGGTCGAGCGCGACGCCATGGAGCTTGGCGCCCGGATCGAGGATCTCACCGAGCGTGCGAAACTTCTCTATTCCGACGTGTCGCTGGCGCGGCAGAAGCTCGAGGCCGTCGGCGGAGACGACTCCGTGGCCCGGATCGAGGCCAAGCGCAGAACCATTTTCCTTGAAATCGAGGAACTGGCCGTGCGGCATCTGACGCTGCGCGCGGGCACGCTCGCGGCTGAACAGGCGCTGCATATCTATCGGGAAAAACATCGTAGTTCGATGATGAACCGCGCATCGGAGGCCTTTCGCCTGATCACCGGCGGCAATTATTCCGGCCTGACGACCCAGCCCGACCGGGACAAGGAGATATTGATCGGCGTGTCGCGCGACGGTGGTTCGAAGCTTGCGGACGCGATGTCGACCGGCACCCAGTTCCAACTCTACCTCGCGCTGCGGCTGGCGGGCTACGAGGAATTCGCAGCGTTTCGCCGGCCCGTACCCTTCGTCGCCGATGACATCATGGAGAGCTTCGACAATCCTCGCTCCGAAGAGGTCTTCCGCTTGCTCGGCGAAATGGCAAAGGTCGGACAGGTTATCTACCTTACCCACCATTGGCATCTCTGCGAGATCGCGCGAGACGTTGTTCCGAACGTGACCATACATCAACTGCCGTGACAACGCGCAAAGAAACGCCGCGCCACCACTGCGTTTCGGCAGGGAAATCAATCTTGCCACGGGTCCAGCACGACAATGCCCGCGCCTTCGAAATCCCGGGCATTGCGGGTGACGACGGTGAGGCCGTGAACCAGGGCCGTCGCGGCAATCAAGACATCGGCTTCATTGCGCCGGTCTGGAACATGCAGATGCGCGCAGCACGTCGCGACCGCATCGTCGATCGACAGGATACGGTCGGCGAATGCTGGCCGAACCTGATTTTCCAGCCATGCACGCAGACGAGCGCCCTGCGCTGCATCGCGGCGCTGCACGCCGAGTATTCCACGTTCCAATTCCAGGATCGTCATGGCGGAGATGCATAGGCCTGTTGCATCTTGCGCTCCAGCCCATGCGACCACATTAGCATTGGCCTTGCCGTCTCCGACCTTCCGCAGCTCGGAAACAACATTGGTGTCCAGCAGATATTTCAAGATAGATCGACTCCACGGGGGGCGATCTCAACTCGAGGCAGATCGAAGTCGATATCCGACAGGCCTGGCATGGAGAGAGCATCGACGAGACTGCGGGGCTTGCCGGTTAGCCGCTCGAATTCGTCATAGGTCATCAACACGTGGGATGGCTTTCCACGATCCGTGATGATGACCGGACCATTTTGCGCCGCCTTCTTTGCCCTGCTCACGTCGTGATTTAGTTCGCGGCTGGAAAGATGTGTCACGCTCATAATCCACCTCCGATGTAGGCACTTACCTACATATAACATTCGGAGAATGAAAGGCAAGATCAGCCGGCCGTTTCGCGGCAGGAGACGTCGGGTCACGATCGCGAAATCGATGCGGGGCTACACGAGCGATGTCGGGATATTGGCTTCCCAGATCATCTCTGATCTAGTCTCGATTCTCAGCCGGCAACGCAGCCTGGGCTGACGGTATTTGAAAAAAAGCGAGAGCCGTATTCTCATGACCACTCACCGCTTCATTCCGACGACCTTCCACAATGTCATCGGCTCTCTTCCGCCCGCCTTGCACATCGCTGACGGCGACACCGTCGTCACGGAGACACTCGACGCCATCGGCTATGACAAGGACGGCATCCGGCGGACATCTGGTCCCAACCCGATGAACGGCCCGATCTTCGTGGAAGGCGCGGAACCCGGAGATGCGCTGAAGGTCGAGATCATCAGCATGATCCCGACGAGGGACACTGGTTTTACGCGCAGCATCGTCGCGGCCAATGTCATCGATCCTGAAACGGTTCGCGACCTGCCGCCGCGCGACATGGCGATCTGGGCGATCGACCGCGAAGCATTGACGGTCCGATTGTCCGAGCCGGTCTCCGGCCTCGACAGTTTCGTTCTGCCTCTTGCGCCGATGATCGGCTGTTTCGGGGTTGCGCCCAGCCTTGGCCAGGCAATCTCGACGGCGACCAGCGGCGAATATGGCGGCAACATGGATTATCGCCTGTTCGGTCCGGGCACGACCGTTCGCTTGCCCGTATCGGCGCCGGGCGCCCTTTTCTTTTTGGGCGACTGCCATGCGGTGCAAGGAGATGGCGAGATCGTCGGTACCGGCGTCGAGACCACTTTCGACGTCACGGTGCGGCTGACGGTGGAAAAGAAGGCCGGGCTGATCTGGCCACGCGGAGAAACCGCTGAAGACATATTCACCGTCGGCAATGCGAGACCCCTCGACCAGGCGCTCCAGCATGCGACGAGCGAAATGCTGACCTGGCTGGCGTCGGATTACGGCCTGGACCGGACAGCGGCCAGCCATCTGCTCGGCCAGGTCGTGCGTTACGACGTCGGCAACGTCTTTGACCCGGCCTATACGATGGCCTGCCGGGTCGCCAAGAAATGGCTGGTTCGCCAGTCATGACGGACCAGCATATGCGTCAGTCGTGCCGCGACAGGAAGCGGGAAACGGTCGCCAGGCAAAGCTGCTTTTCCTCGACATGCGGCATATGGCTGGAATTTTCGAAGAGCACCCATTCGCAGCCCGGGACGCGTTCGAGATAGGGCCTTACGACGAGGGGCGTCGCCTCGTCATGTTTGCCCGAGATCAGCAGCGTCGGTGCTTCGATGCGGTCGAGCCTGTCTTCGATCGTCCAATCCTTCATCGTTCCGATGACGTGGAATTCCGTCGGGCCGTTCATGTTGCGATAGACGGTGTTGTCTTCGTCCATGATGGCGAATGTCCGCGCCACATCGGGCGGCCATGGCGCGACGCGGCAGACATGGCGATCATAGAAGACGCGGGAGGCGGCGATATAGTCCGGATCGGTAAGGCTTCCCGCCCGTTCGTGCTTCAGCAGCGTGTCCTGCACCTCCTTCGGCAATTCCTGCCGCAGCCGATTGGCTTCGGCAACCCAGGTGTGCATGTTGGCCGGCGAGTTGGCGATGACAAGGGCCTTCAGGCCTTGCGGCCGGCGCACCGCATGTTCGGCGCCGAGCATGCCGCCCCAGGACTGGCCGAGGAAGGCGTAACGATGCTGGATGCCGAGATGGGCAAGCAGTGCGTCGAGCTCTTCGAGGAACAGGCCGACCGTCCAGAAATCCGGGCCCTTGTCCGGAAGGCGGGTGGAATTGCCGTTGCCGAGCTGGTCGTAGTGGATGACCGGGCGGCCGTCGAGGGCGGCGATTTCCTTGAAGGAATCGACGTAGTCATGCGTGCAGCCGGGCCCACCGTGCGCAACGACGAGAGGCAGCTTGTCGCTTTTCAGCGAACCGGTGACGCGGTACCAGGTGCGATAATCGCGAAAGGGCAGATAGGCTTCACTTGTTGCGACTTCGGCCACCGACATCTCCATTCCTCGGAAGTTTGGAAACCATAACGCGGCAACCGCGGCGAAGGCAGCTATCACAAGTTATAGGATGGCAATGATCGGCCGCGCTCTTAGAGCAGGCGGTAATGAGTGGCGCGTACGACGGCCTGCGTACGGTTGCGGGCGCCGAGTTTCTTGGCCGCGGCGTTGAGATGCATGACCACGGTCGGGACGGAACGGCCGATGATGCGCGAGATTTCCTTGGCGGAATAGCCTTCCGCCGAATGGCGGAGGCATTCGCGCTCCCGCTCGGTCAGGCGAATGGTGCCGACGCTTCGAGCCTTCGTGTCGAAAAGCGAATAGGCGGTCTCATGGAAGACGTGGGCAAGCAGGTTGAAGTCAGCGATAGCGCGCAACGCATGCCGTTCGAAATCGCGGTCGCCGCGGAAACGGATGCCGGTGACCGTCGCATAATCGCCTCCCGGCATATGCACCGGCACGGTGACACCGGTCGACATGTCGCGTTCGAGGAGATAGCGCGTCACCGGTGCGGTGTCGTCACTCATGAAGCGGTTGATCAGCGTGTCCGCATTCGTGTCGTAATTCCAGAAGAACGGCGCGGTGCTGCGCAGCGCCACCTGCTGGACCGGGTCGATGCGGAAATAACCGCGATCGAACCAATAGTCGTGCATATCGTCGGCGATGTTCCGGAGCTTCAGCAGCGACGGGATCATGATCGCGCCGTCGAGGTCGTAGGGCACCGGCGTATAGTCGTAGATGAGAGCCTCGAAGCCCAGCTGCTTCATCGCCTCGAAGGCCTGGTCGATCCGGCCGTCCAGCGTCTCATGCGCCGTAAACTGCCGTCTGATCGTTCCGATGTCGTCAAGCATGGGCTGCTCCCGGTTTCGGCGTGGCGCCCTACCCTATCACTTCTTATAGCTGGCACGGAACGCGATTTACGGTAAAAAATTAACCACGCCCAAATATTGAGCAAGGGGTATTTTCTGCTGGAGCAATCAATGTGGCGTGAAATACAGCCGGACGCGCGATTTGAGATCGATGCCGGTGGCTATCGCGTCGTCGCCTATAGCTTCGGGACCGGCAACGAGACGGTGTTCTGCCTGAACGGCGGTCCCGGTCTGCCCTGCGATTACCTGCGCGAGGCGCACTCCTGCCTGATCGACAAGGGCTACCGCGTCGTCGCCTTCGACCAGCTCGGCACCGGCGCCTCCGATCGGCCGGACGATCTCTCGCTCTGGACGATCGGCCGCTATGTCGAGGAGACCGAAACGGTGCGCAAGACGCTCGGACTCGGAAAGGTCCACATGCTCGGCCATTCCTGGGGCGGGTGGCTGGCGATCGATTATGCCTTGACCTACCCCGAAAACCTCAAGACGCTGATCCTCGAGGATACCGTCGCCGACATGCCGCATCTGATCTCGGAACTGGAACGGCTGCGGGCAGCGCTTGGTCCGGAAACAGTCTCGATGATGCAGAAGCATGAGGCGCAGGGGACCTACGATCATCCGGAATATATCGCCGCCGTCACCATCCTCAACTACCGCCATGTCTGCCGCCTGGCCGAATGGCCGGCGCCGATACGCCGTTCGCTCGACGACTGGAACATGGCGCCTTACGCGACGATGCAGGGCCCGAACGAGTTTCTTTACATCGGCAACCTCAAGGACTGGAACCGCATCCCGGATCTGCCGCGGCTGACGCTGCCCGTGCTGATCACCACGGGAGAGCATGACGAGCTGACGCCCGCCTGCGCGCTCAGGATGAAGCTGGCGCTGCCGAATGCCGAGCTCCGGGTGTTCGCCAATGCCAGCCACATGCCCTTCTATGAGAACCCGCAGGACTATTATCCGGCGCTTCTCGATTTCCTCGACCGGCACAAGGCAGCCTGATGAAAATGAAAGCGGCTCAAACCGGACGAGGACAGAGGGGCGGCCGTGCTCATGTATCGCTATAAATTCGTTCTGACCCGACCGCTTCAGTTCCTGCCCGTCATCTTCGGCATCAGCGTCATCACCTTCATTCTGGTTCGGCTGATCCCCGGCGATCCGGCGCGCAACATCCTCGGTACGCGCGCCACACCGGCTGCCCTTGCCAGCATCCGTGCCCAATACGGTCTCGATCAGCCGATGTGGCTGCAATATGTCTATTTCCTCAAAAATCTCGCCAATGGCGAGATGGGCAAATCGATCCTCTACAAGATCGACGTGCTGAAGCTGATCGTCACCCGCATCGAGCCGACGCTTGCCCTCGTCGCCGCAAGCGTCGTGCTGTCGGTGCTGATCGCTGTGCCGATGGCGGCGATCGCCGCACGCAATGCCGGCCGGGCGCCGGACCATGCGGTGCGCATCGTCTCGACCTTCGGCATCGGCTTTCCGCCCTTCTGGTTGGGGCTGATGCTGATCATCCTCTTCAGCGTCGAACTCGGGCTGCTGCCGGTTTCCGGCTACGGCGCGACGCTCGGCGACAAACTTGCGCATCTCGTGCTGCCGAGCCTGACGGTGGCGCTGTCGCTCTCGACCGTTTTGACGCGCAGCCTGCGCGCCGCGATGATCGAGTCGCTGAAATCAGATGTCGCGACGGCGGCGCGCGCCCGCGGCATGCCCGAAGGCATCGTCTTCTGGCGGCACGTGCTGCCGAATTCGCTGGTGCCGACGATCAACCTGCTTGCCGTCAACATCGGCTGGCTGATCGGCGGCACGGTTGTGGTTGAGAGCGTCTTCGCGCTGCCCGGCATGGGCCAGCTCCTCGTCAGGGCGATCTTCTCGCGTGACTATATGGTGGTGCAGGGCGTCGCGATGGTCTTTGCCTGCGCCACCGTGCTGATCAACTTCATCGCCGATATCGTCACCGTTGCCGTCGATCCGAGGGTGAAGCTATGAGCGTCGAGGTGACAACACCCGCGTCCCCTGGCCGCCTCCTCCTCGGCCGGCGGCCGATGTTTGCCGTCGGCGCCGGCGTGCTGTTGTTCTTCATCCTGCTGGCGCTTGGCGCGCCTCTTCTCGCGCCCTATGACCCGATCATGCAGAATGCCGAGGTGCGCCTGCAGGCGCCTTCGCTGCTTCACCCCTTCGGCACCGACAATTTCGGCCGTGACATCCTCTCCCGCGTCATCTGGGGTGCGCGCATCGATCTGCAGATGGCGCTGATCGGCGTCGTCTTCCCGTTCCTGATCGGCACGACGGTCGGCACCATCTCCGGCTTCTTCGGTGGAATCGTCGATGCACTGTTCATGCGTCTGGTCGATATCATTCTTGCCTTTCCCTTTCTCGTGCTGATGCTGTCGATTATCGCGATCCTCGGCCCAGGACTCGGCAGCTTCTACATCGCCATGGCGCTGGTCGGCTGGGTCTCCTATGCGCGGCTGATCCGGGCGCAGATGCTGGTGCTGAAGAGCAGCGATTACGCAGTGGCCGCCGTCAGCCTCGGCTTCAGCCGCAGGCGTATCATGTTCCGGCACCTGCTGCCGAACGCGATTGCCGGCTCGATCGTCTTTTCCATGTCCGATGCGACTCTGGTGCTGCTGAGCGGTGCGGCCGTCAGCTATCTCGGCCTCGGCGTCCAGCCGCCGATCGCCGAATGGGGCGTCATGGTCGCGGAGGGGCAGAGCTTCATCACCACCGCCTGGTGGATCACGCTGTTTCCCGGCCTCTCCATCGTCTGCCTTGCCTTCGGCTTCAGCATGCTGGGCGATGCGCTCGGCGAATTGCTGGGAGTGCATGAATGAGCGGTCCTGTGCTCTCCGTTCGCGATCTCACCGTCAGAGCGCATCTCGATTCCGGCCCGCGCACGCTGCTTGATGCAGTCTCGCTCGATCTCGGTCGCGGCGAAATTCTCGGTCTCGTCGGCGAGAGCGGCTCGGGCAAGAGCCTGTTCTGCCGCTCGCTGGTGCGCCTCTTGCCCTCCTCGCTGCTGAAGATCGAGAGCGGTTCCATGCTGCTGGAAGGACGCGACCTGACGCGGATCCATGACGTTGAGATGCTGAAGGTGCGCGGCGGTGAGATCGGCATGATCTTCCAGAACCCGACCAGCCATCTCGATCCGGTCATGCGGATCGGCAATCAGATCGCCGAGGGCATCCGCTATCATCAGGGCCTTGGTGCCCACGAAGCTCGCGCCGCGGCGTTGGAAATTCTCGCGCAGGTCGGCTTTCCCGACCCCGGCCGGCAGTACGACAGCTATCCGCATGAATTTTCCGGCGGCATGCGCCAGCGGGCGATGATCGGTGTCGCCCTGTCCTGCAATCCGAAAATCCTGATCGCCGACGAACCGACGACGGCGCTCGACGTCACCATTCAGGCGCAGATCCTGCGGCTGCTGATCGATATTCGCGACCGCCGCGGCCTGTCGATCATTCTCATCACTCACGATCTCGGCATCGTCGCCCAGACCTGCGACCGCATCGCCGTAATGCGTGGCGGCAAGCTCATCGAAGAGGGGCCGAAGCGGACGATCCTCGCACAGCCGCAACATCCCTATACGATCAACCTGATCGACAGCCACCCGTCGATATCAGGCGGGATGCCGGCGCCGGCGCTCGAGATCGCCGAGGCACGCGCGCCGGCGAGACCCTTGCTCGAAATCGATGATCTGCACGTGCGTTTCAGAGCCGGTGGCAGCCTGGTCAAGGGTGGCGCCAAGACGGTCAGCGCCGTTGCCGGCGTCAGCCTGCAGATCATGCCGGGCGAGACGGTCGGCATCGTCGGCGAATCCGGCAGCGGCAAAAGCACGCTTGCCCGCGCCGTGCTCGGTCTCACGCCACTTTCCTCGGGTCATGTCACCTTCGACGGTGTCGATCTCACGCTGCAGAAAAGCGCTGGCCTGGCAAAGCTCAGGCGCGAAACGGCGATGGTGTTCCAGGACCCCTATAATGCCCTCAATCCCCGGCTGACGATCGGGCAGATGCTGGCCGAGGTGCTGAAGGTGCAGGGCAAGGTCGCCAAGGCTGATATTCCGGCGCGCATCGGCGAACTGCTCGATCTCGTCGGCCTCGAGCGCGAATTCGCTGAGCGCAAGCCGCGCAGCATGAGCGGCGGTCAGTGCCAGCGCGCCGGCATCGCCCGCGCGCTTGCCGTCGAACCGAAGCTGATTATCGCCGACGAATGCGTGGCGGCCCTCGACGTCACCATCCAGGCGCAGATCATCGAGCTTTTCCGCCAGCTCACCGCGAAGATGAACCTGACGCTGGTCTTCATCGCCCATGATCTGGCGATCGTGCGCAATCTCTGCGAACGCGTCGTCGTGATGTATCGCGGAGAGATCGTCGAGGAGGGCCGCTCCGACGAGGTCTTCGCGCGGCCGAAGCATGCCTATACCGCGGCGCTGATCGCTGCCATTCCCGACATCGATCCTGACAAGCCGCTGCTGCAAGGGCACCGGCCGCAGGGACGAGGCGCAATCCATATCCATCAGACGCATGCCATAACAAAGAAGGGAACGAACTGATGCCAAACAGGTGGAAATCAATCGGGCTTGCCGCCATGCTCGCTGGCCTGACATTGAGTGCAAGCTATGCCGAAGCCGCCGGTGTGCTCACCATCGGCCGCCGCGAGGATTCGACGACATTCGATCCGATCAAGACGGCGCAGAACATCGACAACTGGGTGTTCTCGAACGTCTACGATGTGCTGATCCGCGTCGACAAGACAGGCACCAAGCTGGAGCCGGGCCTTGCCGAAAGCTGGACCGCCTCCGATGACGGGCTGACCTACACCTTCAAGATCCGCGATGCGAAATTCTCGGACGGTTCGCCGCTGACGGCGGAAGACGCGGCCTACAGCCTGCTGCGCATCCGCGACGACCCGGCCTCGCTCTGGAGCGATTCCTACAAGGTGATCGACACGGCGGCTGCGACCGACGCGCATACGCTGACGATCAAGCTCAAGAATCCGTCGGCGCCGTTCCTGTCGACGCTGGCGCTGCCGAACGCTTCCGTCATTTCGAAGGCGGGCATGGAAGCGCTGGGCGCCGATACCTATGCCGAAAAGCCGGTCGCATCCGGCGCCTTCACCGTCGAGGAATGGCGGCGTGGCGACCGCATTATCCTTAAGAAGAACCCAAACTTCTGGCAGGCCGACCTAGTCAAGCTCGACGGCGTCGAGTGGATCTCCGTGCCCGACGACAATACCCGGATGCTCAACGTCCAGGCCGGCGAGCTGGATGCGGCGATCTTTGTACCGTTTTCCCGGGTCGAGGAGCTGAAGAAGGATACAAGCCTCAACGTCGACATCGATTCCTCCACTCGCGAGGATCATCTTCTGATCAACCATGCGCATGGCGCGCTCGCCAAGAAAGAAGTCCGCCAGGCGCTCGATTTGGCAATCGACAAGAAGACGATCGTCGACGCCGTCACCTTCCGCCAGGGCACGGTTGCCAACTCTTACATTCCGAAAGGCGCGCTTTATTATTTCGCCGATAATTTGCAACGGCCCTACGATCCTGAAAAAGCAAAGGAGATGCTGCTTGCTGCTGGCGCTTCCGACCTGACGCTCAATTATCTGATCCGCGCCGGTGACGAGGTCGACGAACAGACGGCCGTGCTGGTCCAGCAGCAGTTGCAGAAGGCCGGCATTACCGCCAACCTGCAAAAGGTCGACCCGAGCCAGGAATGGGACATGACGGTTGCGGGCGACTACGACATCTCCGTCAACTATTGGACGAACGACATCCTCGATCCGGACCAGAAGACAACCTTTGTTCTCGGCCACGATTCGAACAATAATTACATGACCAACTACAAGAATGAGGCGGTGAAGGAGCTGGTCGCCAAGGCGCGTCTCGAACTCGACCCGAAGAAACGCGAAGAGATGTATGTCGATCTGCAGAAGATGGCCAAGGACGACGTCAACTGGATCGACCTCTATTACAGCCCCTACATCAACGTCTCGCGCAAGAATATCGAGAACTTCCACCAGAACCCGCTCGGCCGCTTCTTCCTGGAAGACACGGTCAAGAACTGAGTTCGGGCAGCTCGCAAATGCTCCGCCGCCGTAGGGGCGGCGGAGCCTGATTTATTGCTGAAACAACCAGCTGGCACGGCTTGCTTATTCGGCAGCCGCCAGCTTGTCCTGCGTTTTGGTCTCGAAATCGCTGGCGTCGTGGCGCTCGTGCAACTGGCTCGACGGGTCGCCGGAGAGGCGGTTGACCATCCGGCCGCGCTGCACCGCGGGCCGGCTATAGATATTGTCGGCCCAGCGCAACACGTTTTTATAGTCCCCGACTTGCAGGAATTCCGCGGCCTCGTAGCTCCAGCCCTTCACCAGGCCGCCGTACCACGGCCAGATGGCAATATCGGCGATCGTGTATTGACTGCCTGCCACATATTCGCTTTCGGCAAGACGGTGATCGAGCACGTCGAGCTGACGCTTCACCTCCATCGCGAAGCGGTCGATCGCATATTCGATCTTGGTTGGTGCATAGGCGTAGAAATGGCCGAAGCCGCCGCCGAGATAGGGCGCGCTTCCCATTTGCCAGAACAGCCATGACAGGCATTCGGCACGCTCACTCGGCTCGGTCGGCAGGAAGGCGCCGAACTTCTCGGCGAGATAGGTGAGGATGGCGCCGGATTCGAAGACGCGGACCGGCTTCGGGCCGCTGCGGTCCATCAGCGCCGGGATCTTGGAGTTGGGATTGACGGCGACGAAGCCGCTGCCGAACTGGTCGCCCTCGCCGATCCTGATCAGCCAGGCGTCATACTCCGCACCGCCATGACCGAGCGCCAGCAGTTCCTCGAGCATGATCGTGACCTTCTGGCCGTTCGGCGTTCCGAGCGAATAGAGCTGCAGCGGGTGGCGGCCGATCGGAAGCTCCTTCTCATGTGTCGGTCCTGCGATCGGGCGATTGATGTTGGCGAATTGGCCGCCATTCGCCTTGTTCCAGGTCCAGACCTTCGGGGGGATATAGTCGGAGGTACCGCTCATCTTTTAAACTCCTGGCATTGATCAGACAGAGTGCGACGCCGGTTGGGTCGTCGCATTTTTCCTGACATAGCAGAGGCGATGAGGTTTTGTCACAGCTATCGGAGCGGCTTCACGCAATCGTCAGAGCCTTGGCAAGGTTGATGAAAATCTGCCGATTCAGGCCGCACCCTCGCCTTCATGATTGACCGCCGTCCGGGTACCGGAGGAGAACATGATCAGCGCGAAGAGCGGTTCGGTGCCGAGCGCGCGCGCCCAGTGACGGATATTGCGGGGAATGCGGATCGCATCGCCAGGTTCGAGCCGATAAAGCGCATCGCCGAGCTTGTGTTCGCAACTGCCGGAAACGACGTAGAGGATCTCCTCGCAGTCGGGGTGCGAATGCAGCTGGTTGCGTTCGCCGGGATTGATGCGACAGGTACCGAAGGTCATCTCGGCGCCGGGCGTGCCGTCGCCGGTGATCTTCCAGTTGAGTTCGCCCCAACTGGTCGGCATGAATTCACCGCCAGCTTTCCTGAAAATCACATCGGTATCGCTCAAGGCTGTCCCTCCCTGTCAGAGATTGGTGGTGACGCCGGCATTCGTGCGTCTGTAGAATTCGAAGAGCTTCATGATCTCGCGGGCGATTTCGAGCGTGCCCCTTGATATCTGGGTGCCGGCAAGGATCGCATCCGTCAGATGCAGGATCTCGGGCACATAGCCGAGATAAAAGAGATTGTTGTTATAGAGCTGGCCGAGCGAATGCTCAGGCTCATAGAACAAAGCGGCATTCTCGTCCGGCTGGATGAAGCTTGCGGCGCGGCCATAGGACGGCAGGTCCGCCTTGCGGAAATACGTCAGACGGCTGCCGTTTTCGATGATGGCGTTGGCGCCTTCGCCGATGATCTCCACGCGCTCGAAGATGCTGCCGCCCGACTGGCCGGCGGCGAGGTGCAGCGTTCCGATCGCGCCGGAGCGGAAGCGCAGGCTGGTGACGCTTGCCCCGGCCAACGGCTCCCACTCATAACTGGCACGCTCTATCTCGCCGCCGAGGAAATTGAGGATCGCGCCTGGATGGTAGATATGGTCGAGAAAGCTCTGCATCTTGACGAGATCGGCGCGGTCTTCCGGCCTCGGCAGGCTCTGGGGATAACGGACATTGATCGAGGTCAGCCTGCCGAAACCCGGCGAGCCGATCAGATCCTTGAGTTTCTCGATCGTCGGAAAGAAGGTCTTCTTGAGACCGGTCATCACCATGCGGCCGGCCGCCGCACTTGCCGCCTGCAGCATTTCGATATCGTCGATGCTTGCCGCTGTCGGTTTTTCCATCCAGACGTGCGCGCCCGCTGCAAGGGCGTCGAGCGCCAGATCGGTCGCCTGGACCCGGCCGTCGGGATGATAGGCGGTGACGAGAAAGACCAGCTCCGGCTTTTCTCGCTCCAGCATCTCGCGATGATCGGTATAGGCCTTGCCGGCGCCGAAGAGTTTTGCGAATTTCTCGGCGCGGCCGAGATCGAGATCGCAGATGCCGGCAAGTTCCACCGGCGCATACCGCAGCGCCGGATAGACATTGCGATAGGCATGGCCGCCGGCGCCGATGAAGCAGGCCTTGATGCGATGGTCGAATTCGAAATTGTAGCGGATTTCCCGCTGGACGTGATGCGACATGGTCAGCCCTTGATTGCCCCCTGCGTCAGCCCCTCGGTGAAGCGGCGCTGCATCAGGATGTAGAGAAGAATGATCGGCAGGAACGAAATGACGGTGCCCGAGAAGACCAGGCGATAATCGGAGGCATAGGTGCTGGCGAAACGGACCAGCCCGAGCGGCAGCGTCTGTACCTCGGGGCTGATCAGCACGATCAGCGGCAGGAAGAAATCGTTCCAGGTGGAAAGCGCGCTGATGATGACGAGCGCTTGCACCGCGGGTGTCGAGATCGGCAGAAAGACCTTGGTGAGGATCTGGAAATGCGAAGCGCCGTCGATCTTGGCGGCCTCGATCAGATCGTCCGGCACGCCGATGAAGAAGCTCCGCATCAGGAAGATGCCGAAGGGAATGCCGTTGCTGACCTGCACCAGCACGATACCAGCAAGCGTGTTGACGAGATTCAGTCCGAAGAGCACCTGGTAGAGCGGGATGACGATCGCCTGGACCGGCACGGTGAGCCCGAGGATGAAGGCGTAGAACAGCCATTCCCGGCCGGGGAATCGGATCTTGGCAAGCGCATAGCCGGCCGGCGCGCAGGTGATGAGCGACAAGGCGACGACGCCGACGAGGTTGATGAGGCTGTTGCCGACGAGGTCCCCGAAGCCGCCGATCTGCCAGGCGTCGAGATAATTCCGCCACATCAGGTCGGCGGGCCAGGTGAAGGGATCGGCCTGGCCAATCTCGGCCTCTGTCTTGAAGCTCGAGATCACCAGCCAGACGAAGGGAGCGAGGATCAGAATCAGGACCGGGGTTAGCGCCAGCGCCACCGGCCATTCGCGATTGCGCACACTCATTGGGAAAGCCTCGCGCGCCAGCGGTTGAAGACGATGGTGATGGCGATCGCAAGCAGGCTGAGCAGGATGCAGAGCACCGCCGCAAGCCCGTGATCCTGGGACTGGAAGGCAAGCCGGTAGATGTAGGTGGTGATCAGTTCGCTCTGATAGAACGGGCCGCCATTGGTCATGACGAAGACCGTGGCGAAGCCTTTCAGGCCATTGATCATCGCCAGCGAGACGACGAAGGTGGTCACCTCGCGAAGCCCCGGCAGCGTGACATAGATCAGCTTCTGGAAGGCGTTGGCGCCGTCCACTTCCGCCGCGTCGTAAAGCGAGTGGTCGATATTCTGCAGGCCGGCGATGAAGAGCAGCATGTAGAGGCCGAAGCCCTGCCACGAGCTTGCGACATTGACGGAGAACAGCACCAAAGCGGGATCGGAAAGCCATCCTCGCGTGAAGGCGCCGAGCCCGATCCGCGTCAGGGCCGTGTTCAGCAGGCCGAAAAACGGGTCGTAGATATTGGCCCAGATGACGCCGACGACGGCGAGCGACACCAGATGCGGCAGGAAGAAAGCGGTGCGGAAGAAGACTTGTGTCACTCTCAGTCTGCTGACGGCAAGCGCCAGCAGCAGACCGAGGCCGCCGGCCATCACCACATGATAGGCCAGCCAGAGGAAGGTATGGACGAGGCTCTTCCAGACGATCGGATCCTGCGCCGCCTTGGCGTAATTGTCGAGGCCGACGAAGCTCGCGGAGGTATTGAAGCCGGCGGAACTGTTGAAGCTCAGCCAGAAGGTGGCGGCGATCGGCAGCAGCGTGAAGACGGCATAAAGGGTGAGCGCCGGCGCCATCAGCCACAATGCGGTGCCGGCATCGCCATCGGCTGAGCCGGACCCGGCTACCCGGCGTTTGGACATACGGGCGGATGTGCCACCCGTATGTCCCCCCATGGCGGGGACGGTGCTGAGAGGAGCCACGACCTTGCCGCCGGGCGTTTCTGGGATGACCACTATTTCGCCTCTGCCATCTTCGCCTGGATCTGCTTCATGCCGTCCTCGCCGCCGATCTGGCCGGAGATCAGGCCCTGAATGACCTGGAAGTAGGTGTCGAGCACGGGGCCTGGCAGATAGACGCTCGGATTGTAGCCGACGCCGCCTGCGGCAGCCGCGAAGATGTCCTTCAGCACGGGAGTCGGCGGCTCGACACCGGGAATTTCGCGCGGATAGATCATCGTGCTTGCCGGATCCTGCGCGCGCTTCTTCATCACGGCATCCGAAAGCATGAAGTCGATCCACTTCATCGCAAGCTCCGGCTGCTTTGAGTTGACCGGAACGAGCCAGCTCCAGCCGACGCCGCCGGTGGGAATATCAGCACCCTTGATGTCAGAAGGCATGGGCGCATAACCGGCGTTGGCGAGGTCGTAGCCGGCCTTGCGGGCATTGGCGGTGAACCAGGGACCGGCAACGAACATGGCCGCACGCTTGTTGAACCAGAGGCGCGAGGCGCCGTCGAGATCGAGGCCTGCCATTTCCTTCTTGATATAGCCCGCCTCGATCAGCTTCTGCAGCCGGACGGCGCCGGCGGCGACCGATGGGTCGTCGAAAGCGATCTCGCGGCGCAGCGCCTTGCCGATCACTTCCTTGCCGCTCGCCGATTGCAGTAGGTTGCCGAAGAGGTGGCCGGCGCTGCCCGGTGTGCGCGGACCGATGGCGATCGGCTGCAGCCCGGTTTCTTCGATCGCCTTCATCAGCGTTTCGAACTCGGCCCACGTCGCCGGCATTTTCCAGCCCGCCTGCGCGAAGAGATCTTTGTGATACCAGATGCCGAGAGCATCGAGCCCATCCGGAACCTCGTAGATTTCCCCGCCGAACTGGCCCTTCAGCTCGGTGTAGAGCCAGGGATAGATCTCATCCTTCCAGCCGCGCTTTTCATATTGTTCGGTGAGCGGCACGACCTGCTTGGCGTTTTTGACGACGCTGATGCGGCCGATACCGGAATTGGTGAGGATTACGTCAGGCCCGGCATCCGACTGGATCGCCGCCTGCACCGCGCCGTTGCTGATCGTGCCGGTCGGCGGCATGAATTCAACCGTTACACCGGGATTGGCCTTCTCGAAATCGGCCTTGATGCCGTTCCAGAGCTGCGCGACCAGTGGTTCGGTGATCTGCTCCGGACCCCACATTTTCAGGGTCTCGGCATGCGCCGGCAAGCTTAAGGCGATCATCGCCGCCAGTGCCGTTGTCCGGGCCAGAAATTTCAGCATTGTTCCCTCCTCCGGGCCGCTCCTTGGCCACGTTTTCCGCTCGTTGAAAGGAGACCTCCCTCTCCTTCATTCACCCGGCTAACGCGCCGGATTTTCTTTCTGAAAGCGCGCCATGACGGCCTGCTGGACGTCGCTGATATGCGCGTGCATCAGCGCCTTGGCGCCGGCGATGTCGCGCGCCCGGAAAGCCTGCAGGATCTGATCGCGCTCCTCGGCGGCCCTTTCGGCCAGGTCACGACTCTCATTGGCGATCGAGCGGCAGATCTGGATCTGCAGCGCGAGCCGCGCCAGCGTTTCGACCAGCGGCGCGCTTCCCGAAAGGTCGGCGATGGTCTCGTGAAATTCCTTGTCGCGGATGCCATAGGTCGCCATGTCGCCGCGGCGCAGTGCCGCCACCGCCTCATCCAGGATGCGCTCGAAGTTTGCGATATGCCGGTCGCTCATCTCCGGAACGGCGAGCTCGACGGCGAAGCATTCGAGAGTCTTGCGCAGATTATAGAGGTCGTCGATCTCCTTCGGCGTGAAGCTGCGCACGAAGAAGCCGCGATACGGCCTGATCTCGATCAGTCCTTCCTTGGCAAGCGTTCCTATGGCCTCGCGGAACGGCGTGCGGCTGACCTGCAGGCGCTCCGTCAATTCCTTCTCATCGATCGAGACGCCGCTCGGCAGTTCGCCGGAGACGATCAGGCGAACGATCTCCTCGTAGATCCGTTCACGAAGGGTGAGGTGGCGAGGTGCGTTCATGATTTCTGTTTCCGTCTGGCGTTCATGATTTAAGTATGCAATATGCGAAATAATATACAATATGGAAAATACAAAAAGCAGGAACTTTATCGAAGTATGTGAAAATTGATCGAAAAGAGGAGGAAAAACAATGGGAAAGGTCTATATCGTCGGTACCTGCGACACCAAGGGCGCTGAATTGAACTATGCCAAGGAGGTGGTTCTTTCGGCCGGAGCCGATGCGGTGCTGGTCGATGTCGGCACGCTGGGGGACGGCGCGGACGCCGATATCAAGGTGCGCGTAGTCGCCCAATTTCATCCCGCCGGTGCGGCGGCCGTCCTTGGACAAACGGACCGGGGGACAGCGGTTTCGGCCATGGCCAAGGCGTTGACGGCTTTTCTCAATTCGCGTGGCGACATCGGTGCCGTGCTCGGTCTTGGCGGAACCGGTAATACCGCACTGGTCACGGAGGCGATGCGGGCACTGCCGATCGGGGTGCCGAAACTGATGGTCTCGACGGTCGCCTCAGGCAATGTCGCGCCCTATGTCGGGCCGAACGACCTCACCATGATGTATTCGGTCGTCGACGTCGCCGGCCTGAATGCCATCTCGCGCAAGGTGATCGGCAATGCCGCCAATGCGGCGGCCGGCATGGTCCGCAACCCCATTCCCGCCTCGGCGGATGACCGGCCGGGCATCGGCATGACCATGTTCGGCGTCACCACTTCCTGCGTCACCCAGGTTCGCGAGATGCTCGGCGAGACGCATGAAATCTACGTCTTCCATGCCACCGGCGTCGGCGGCCAGTCGATGGAGAAGCTTGCCGATTCCGGTCTGCTGCAGGGCGTGATCGACGTGACGACGACGGAGGTTCCCGATCTCCTTGTCGGCGGTGTTTTTCCGGCGACCGAGGATCGCTTCGGTGCCATCGTCCGCACCGGCCTGCCCTATGTCGGCTCGGTCGGTGCCGTCGACATGGTGAATTTCGGCGCGCGGGAAACGGTGCCGGCAGCCTTCCGCGACCGCAGGCTCCACATCCACAACGCGCAGGTGACACTGATGCGAACCACGCCGGAAGAGAACAGCAGGATCGGCGCCTTCATCGTCGACCGGCTCAACCGGATGCAGGGGCCGGTTCGTTTCCTGCTGCCGCTTCAGGGCGTTTCGGCAATCGACGCCGCCGGTCAGCCGTTCCACGATCCCGAAGCCGACGCGGCACTGTTTTCCGCCATCCGGACCGGCTGGCACGACGCGCCGAACAGGCGCCTCGTCGAGGTCGATGCCCATATCAACAGCCCGGAATTTGCCGTCGCACTCGTCGCCGGCTTCCATGAGATCCATGCCTGAGGAGAGAGTTTTGACCCGTATCGATAGAAACGACATATTGACCAAGCTTCGACGGAAGATCGCCGAGGGCCGGCCGATCATCGGCGGTGGCGCCGGCACCGGCCTTTCCGCCAAGAGCGAGGAAGCCGGCGGCATCGACCTGATCGTGATCTATAATTCCGGCCGTTACCGCATGGCCGGGCGCGGCTCGCTGGCCGGCCTGCTGGCCTATGGCAATGCCAATGAGATCGTCAAGGAGATGGGCCGCGAGGTGCTGCCGGTTGTGCGCCATACGCCGGTGCTTGCCGGCGTCAACGGCACCGACCCCTTCATGCTTCCCGATCACTTCCTCGACGAATTGAGGGCAATGGGTTTTGCCGGCATTCAGAATTTCCCGACCATCGGGCTGATCGACGGCACCTTCCGCGCCAATCTCGAAGAGACCGGCATGGGCTTCGATCTGGAAATCGACATCATCGCCCGCGCCCACGCCAAGGACATGCTGACGACCCCTTACGTCTTCAGCAGCGACGACGCCGTGGCCATGACCAAGGCCGGCGCCGACATCGTCGTCTGCCATCTCGGCCTGACCACCGGGGGCGCGATCGGCGCCGAAACGGCGCTGACGCTCGACGGCTGCGTGGAAAAGATCAACGCGTGGTCGGATGCCGCAAGATCGGTGCGCAACGACGTCATCGTGCTCTGCCACGGCGGGCCAATCGCCATGCCCGCGGATGCGGCCCATGTGCTCGCCCGCTGCAAGGGCTGCAACGGCTTTTACGGGGCAAGCTCGATGGAACGCTTGCCGACCGAGGTCGCGATCAGGGCGCAGGTCGAGGACTTCGCAAAGATATAGGCGCGGCTTCGTCCGGCTGCACGCCAACGGCCGGCGATGAGCTATGGCATGACCATCGCGCCAGAGGCTTGCTGGGAGCGAAGGATCTGGTCCAGCTGTGCGACGAGGGCGCGGCTGCCTTCCACATCCTCCGCCAACCTGGAGAAAACATCCGCCATGCCGCGGAAGATGGTTGCCGCCGGATCGCCCTCTCCGAGGAAATCGGCAATCTCCTGCATTTCGGCAACCCAACGATAGGCCTTGGGATACATGTCTGGAATGGATTTCGACAGCTTGCGGTCGAAATCGGGAAGGCTTTCGGAGAGCTCGGCCTTCAGGCTCTCAACCGCGCCCGAGCGCGATGCGGCAAGCAGCATGGCAGCGCCAAGGCCGATAAATCCCTTGTTGATGCCGGCATAACACATTTTCAGCGCCGAAGCTGCGCCGAGCGGTCCGTCCAGCCTGCGGACCCGTAAGCCGTAATCTTCGAGCAGTCTGCTTCGCTCCGCGCCGTCGCCGCTGACATAAAGGGTCGGACCTGATTTTCCGGCAACCGGCGGCCCTCCGATGATAGCGCCGTCCAGCACCGTCACGCCGATGCCGTCGAACCGGGCTGCAAGCGTCTGCATTGTCTTCGGTGCAATTGCATTGAGGTCGATGAAGGGCGGCGCCGGCGTCCTCGCCGATATGTCGGCAACCAGTTCGGCGACTCTGAGTGCCTCAGCTGGCGGAACGATCGACAGGATCAGCTCGGCTTCGGTCAGCTCTTGGCGGCCGACCGGCACCATGCCGGTTGTCTTGGCTCGCACGATCGTCTGCTCGCTTCGGCCATCGAGGCAAGTCAGCACCGTAGCGCCATGCTCGATCAATCGTTTGGCGACCGCGCTTCCCATTGCGCCCGCTCCGATAATGGCAAAGCTCGGCATCTGAAACCTCGATGTTGTGACGGCACCCGCATGAGAGTTACCGCCGATCGGGCGGTCGTCAACTGCGACAATGCGGCTGAATTCTCGCCTTGAGGCGGCCGATGGTTGCCAATATGCCGGCGGCAGTCCGGCTTGACTTTAGTCAAAGCAGACGCTGTGGATAGCCTTATGATCAGGCAAATGACTCGCATTCGAGGATATTGATCTCAATGTATCGCACGATCATCTGCTGCATCGGCATGGGCTCGAGACAGACGGCCAACCGTCTGCTGCGCCGGGCCGCGGCGCTGGTGGATGAAGGCGGAACGATCGTCGTCATGCATGTCATCGAGAATATCCCGCGCCACCACCTGACCGGTGTCCCCGAGGAATTCGAGACGGCTGCCATTATCGACGCCGAACGGAAACTTGCGTCGCTGTGCAAGGAGCTGGACATCCCGGCGATGATCGAAGTTCGCATCGGCGTTGCCGCCTCGCTGCTCGTCTCGGCCGCAAGGGAGAGAGCAGCCGATCTCATCCTGCTGTCATCCCACGTGCCCGATATCACCGACTATGTCTTCTCCTCGATCGTCGAGAAGGTCGTGCGCCATGCAGGGTGCTCGGTTCTCATCGACCGGCGCCTCGATCATGCCGGAGAAGATTCTGCGGCTCAAACAGAAGACGTCGTTTCGCTCTGATCCTGGCGAGCCTCCGCCGATCATGGCATGACGGGATTTTGACGCTTGGCATCCCCTCCCCTGCGGCGGACCGGCAACCTATATCAATCCCAACCCAACCAGCAGTATTCACTGCCCGACCGGAGATATGCATGAGCCAGGATCCTTATGAGCTTCTGGGCGTGAAGCGAGATGCGACGCAGAAGGATATTCAAAGCGCCTTCCGCAAGCTCGCCAAGAAACTTCACCCCGACCTCAACCCCGGCGACAAACACGCCGAGGACAGGTTCAAGGAAATTTCGACCGCCTACGAGATTTTGAGCGATGAGGAAAAGCGCGGCCGCTTCGACCGCGGCGAGATCGATATGTCGGGCGCCGAGCGGGCCCAGCGCAACTATTATCGCGATTATGCCGCGGCCAGCGGTCCCAACGATCCCTATCACAACAGCGCCGGCTTCGCCGATTTCGGCGACGCCGATGACATCTTTGCGAGCTTCTTTTCGCGCCGCACCGGCGGTGGCCGGTCGCGCAGCCAGGGTCAGGATCGGCGGTTCTCCATGGAGGTCGATTTTCTCGAGGCCGTCAACGGCGCCAAGACCGAGATCAAGTTTCCCAATGGCCCCGCGCTCGAGGTGCAGATCCCGCCGGGAACCCGCGACGGCCAAACCTTGCGGCTGCGCGGCAAGGGTGAACCGGGCATTGGCGGTGGGCCAACGGGCGATGCGCTGATCGAGATTCGCGTGCGGCCCCATCGCTTCTTCACGCGTGACGGCGACGACATCCGCCTGGAACTGCCGATTTCGCTCAGCGAAGCCGTGCTCGGCGGCAAGGTTCGGGCACCGACGCCGTCCGGACCGGTCAGCCTGACGCTGCCGCCGCATTCCAACACCGGCAAAGTGCTGCGTCTCAAAGGCAAGGGTGCTCCGAAACGCGGCGGTGGACACGGCGACGTCTACGTCACCCTGAAGATCGTATTGCCCGACCGCCCCGACGAGCGGCTCACGTCTCTGGTGGAGGAATGGGCGGCCGCACATCCATACGATCCGAGAAAGAACATGGAGGCCTGATCATGGATGATCTCGAATTCCGTCTTTACTTGAAAATCGATGTCGTCCAGCTCGACTTCTGGATCGAACACGGCTGGCTGATCCCGGAGACGTCGAGCGGAGGGCGGCAGTTTCGCGAAGTTGACGTCGCCCGTGCCCAGCTCATCCTCGATCTCATCGGCAATATGGGTGTCAACGAGGCCGGCGTCGACGTCGTCATGAACCTGGTCGACCAGCTCCACGGCCTGCGAGGAACGATGAGCAAGCTCATGACGGCGATCAGCCGCCAGGAGCGCGAGGTCCAGCAACGGCTGTTCGATAGTCTCCAGAATATCGACCGGCTTTAGAAATTGGCCACGTGCGTCTCTTCAGGTTGTGTACCAGTAGCGGACGATGTGGAAGAACAGCGGCGCGGCGAAGGTGATAGAGTCCAAGCGGTCGAGCACGCCGCCGTGACCCTCGATTACATAACCCCAGTCCTTGGCGTTGAGGTCGCGCTTGATCGCCGAGAGTACGAAGCCGCCGAAGAAGCCCGCGACGACGATGACCGTGCTGACGGCCGCCGCCTGCAGCGGCGAGAACGGCGTCAGGCGATAGAGCAGCGTTCCGACAAGGATGGCCGAGGCGCCGCCGCCGAAGAGGCCTTCGAGCGTTTTCGATGGGCTGATATTCGGCGAGAAACGATGTTTTCCGAGAAGCTTGCCCCAGACATATTGGAAGACGTCGCTGAGCTGCACGACGATGACGAGATAGACCAGGAGAAGGGCCGAGGGCGTGCCGGTCTGCAGCATCAGAAGTGCGGGAGCATGGCTGATCGAATAGACTGTCAGCATCAATCCCCATTGCACCCTGGCGGTGCGCGCCAGGAATTCGTTGACGTCGCCTGTCAAAGTCGCCACTGCTGGCAGGATCAGGAAGGCATAGACCGGGATGAAGATCGCGAAGAGGCCGTACCAGAGTGTCCCGAGTAGCACATAGTGCACCGGCAGCACGACGAAGAAGGACAGGAACAGCGCCAGGTGATCGCCGCGCCGCGATGGCGTCAGCGTCCAGAATTCGCGAAGCGCCATGAAGGACAGGAATGCGAAGAGGACGACCACCGCAGTATCGCCGAGCAGTATCGCACCGCCGAATATTGCCACCATGATCCACCAGGAGCGGATTCGGGCATTGAGATTGTGGACGGTCGCGACGGATCCGGGCTCGGTCGCGCGCCGCTGAAGGATGAAGCCGATGGCCGAGGCGACCGCCAGCAGACCGAGGATTGCGGCAAGCACGATGGAGAAAAAGCTGCTCATGCGATGTGCTTTCCGTCCGCCAACTCGATGACTGCTGCACGGGCGCGGGCCAGGAACACGTCCTTTGCTTCGCCCGGTTCGATGCGCAGCGGCTTGCCGAAGCGCGCCGTGCAGGTGATCGGCACGATGAGCCAGCTTCCCTTCGGCAGGATGCGCTGAAGATTGTCGAGATGGATCGGCACGAGATCGACATCGGGGAAACGGCAGGCAAGGCGATAGATGCCGCTGCGGAACGGGGCGATCTCCTCGCTGGCGCTTCTCGTGCCTTCCGGGAAGATCAGGACCGAGCGCCCCTCCTCGAGCAGGCGCTCGACCGGCTCCAAGGGGTTGCTCTCGGGCAGAGGCTTGCGGTCTATCAGGACGGCGCGCAGGCCTTTCTCGGCAATGAAACGCCGAAAAGCGCTCGTTCCCCAGTAATCGCGCGCCGCGACCGGGTGGGTCAGCCGCCGCACCGGCCACGGCAGCGCAGCCATGACGGCAACGGTATCGACATGGCTGTTGTGATTGGCGAAATAGATGCGGCGGCGGGGGTCGGGCGTACAGCCCCGCCACTCGCTTCGGGCGCCGACCATGATCCGGACGAACAGCACGAGAAGGCGACGGACGAGCGCGACCGGCCAGGACGACGACCGGCTCGCGATCGGCCGCCCCGAGGCGTCTTCTTCTTCACCCATTTCAATGTCCCCAACCCAATTGATCTATGCATAGCCTGCCGGAGTCGTCGCGCCAAGCCCTGCAAACCCGGCCCGAGAAGCACGGCGGCACCGCGCGTGCAGCCCTGCCATATCTCGTTCTTTCAGCCAGGTCGTGGCGACCGATCAGCCTGATTTTTAAGCTCATTCGTTGCTTGACACATTTTTGGGCGTTGCTATGATTTTTGAACCAAATGGTAAAAAAAGGGGAGCAATCAATGACCAAAGACATCCTGATTTCACGCCGGGCAGTCATCGCATCGGGCATTGCGCTTGGCGTCAGCGGCTTCGCCCCGCTGGCAAGGGCTGCTGCGCCGTTGAAAGTTGCCGGCATCCATGCGTCGCCGGTTGAAAATGCCTGGAACTCCTGTCTGCACAAGGCCCTCCAGGATGCGGCCAAGGACGGCGTCATCGAATATGTCTTCTCCGAGGGCGTCTCCGGCACCGATTATCCCCGCGCCATGCGTGAATATGCCGAACAGGGCAACAAGCTGATTATCGGCGAGGCCTATGCGGTGGAAAAGGAGGCGCGGCAGGTCGCGGCCGATTATCCCGATACCGCTTTCGTGCTGGGTTCAAGCGGCGAGCAGGCCGGCGACAATTTTGGCGTCTTCGGCACCTGGAACCATGACGGCGCCTATCTCGCCGGCATGCTGGCGGGCAAGATGACCAAGTCGAACATCGTCGGTTCGGTCGGCGCCATTCCGATCCCCGAGGTCAATATGCTGATCAACGCCTTTGCCGCGGGCGTCAAGGCGGTCAACCCCAATGCCAAGCACCTCGTCTCGTTCATCGGCACCTTTTTCGATCCGCCGAAGGCCCGTGAAGCCGGTCTTGCCCAGATCGACGCCGGCGCCGACATCCTGTTCGGCGAGCGCATCGGCACGGCCGACGCTGCCAAGGAACGCGGCATCAAGTCGGTCGGCTCGCTGGTCGATTACACGCCGCGTTATCCGGATACGGTGTTTGCCAACGCCATGTGGTATTTCCGCCCGATCCTCAATGCCGCGATCGCCGATGTCGCTGCCGGCAAACCAGTCGGGAGGAACTACACGCCTTACGGCCTGATGAAGGAAGGCGGCAGCGATATCGTCTTCGTCAAGGGCGTGGCGCCTGCCGAGGCGGAGGCCGCGATGGAAGCCAAGCGGGCGGAGATCAAGGCCGGCACCTTCGAAGTTCCGAAGTTGATGGAAGAGCCGAAGTAGTTCGCCCCATGCAGGGCGATGCGACGGAACTGGCGGCAGCGATCAGGCATGGCAGCCTGAGTGCTGCAGAAGCGTTGCAGATCTCCCTCGAGGCCGCCGCACGGCATGAGTCGCTCGGCGCGATCGCCTATCTCGATGCCGCCATGGGTTTCGCCGCGGCGCACGCCTGCGATCGGGAGCGGCAGAGCGCGCCCGGCGATTTTGCCGCCCGGCCCTTTCCCGGCGTGCCGACCTTGGCGAAAGATCTTGGCGGCCCCTTTGCCGGGTTGCCGGTGACGGCTGGTTCTCGCCTCTTCGAACGAAAGGGCGGCGAAGCCGATTCCGATCTTGCTTCTCGGTTCCGCGATGCTGGCTTCTGCCTGTTCGGCTTGACGACGAGCCCGGAATTCGGCCTTTCGCTCGCCAGCGAACCGGCAATCGGGCCTGTCTGCCGCAATCCGCTCGATCCGGCCCGCACCGCCGGCGGCTCCTCCGGCGGCGCTGCGGCGGCGGTTGCGGCCGGGATCGTCGCGATCGCCCATGCCACCGACGCCGGCGGCTCGATCCGGGTGCCGGCCGCCTGTTGCGGCCTCGTCGGACTGAAGCCGACCCGCGGCGCCGTTCCGGGCGGACCATCCTTCGGCAACCACCTCGCCGGCATCGCCAGCGAACTCGCGGTCTGCCGCTCGGTGCGGGATACGGCACTGATTTTCAGCCGGCTGACCGGTCATGCGCGCGGCCCTGTTGCGGATCCCTCCCCTGTCGATACCGGCGCTGGCCGTTTGCGGATCGGCCTGCTGACCGATACTGGGTCGGCCTACCCGACCGAGGGCGATCGGCTCACAGCCGTCGAGGCGGCGGTGCGCGTGCTCGAGAACGATGGACATGTCGTCGTCCCGCTCGCCTGGACCGACTTCGAATGGAGCGTCATCGCCAGCAGCCGCGCCTTCGCCGATATCGTTTCCGTCAACCTCGCCGCGCTCATCGAGGCGGCAGTGCTCGATGAAAGCAGGGCCGAGCCTCTCACGCAGGCTTTCGCGGCGCGCGGGCGGGCACTGTCGGCCATTATGCTCTGGAACACCCTGAGCGACGCCGTCCTGGTGAGCCATCGTCTCTGGTCACTGTTCGACAGGGTCGATTGCATCCTGATGCCGATGCTCGCCGCCGCGCCCCTTGCGATCGGCTCCTTTCCGTCCGATCATGCCGACACGGAACTGCATCTCGAACGAATGGCGGCATTCGCGCCGCTTGCCTGCCTGGCCAATATTTCGGGTTTTCCTGCTTTGACGCTCCCTTTCGGACAGGATCAACAGGCTATGCCGCTGCCGCTGCAGCTCTTGGCGCCTATGGGCCACGAGCCACGCCTTCTGTCGCTTGCCGCACGCCTGGAGGCCGAGGGGCGATGGCAGCACCGGTTTCCGGTGGCGGGATTGTTGTCATGACCGGGTCTGTTCTCGAGATTGTCGGCGTCAGCAAACGCTTCGGCGCCAATCTCGCCAATGACGATATTTCCATGACCCTCGCCAAGGGCGAGATCGTGGCCCTGCTCGGCGAGAACGGTGCCGGCAAGACCACGCTGATGAGTATCCTTTTCGGCCATTACGTGCCGGATGCCGGCCGAATTCTAATCGACGGCGCCGAGCTGCCGCAGGGAAAGCCGCGCGCGGCAATCCGCGCCGGCGTCGGCATGGTGCACCAGCATTTCTCGCTCGCCCCCAATCTGACGGTCCTTGAAAATGTCATGACCGGCACGGAGGGACTATGGTCCTGGCGTTCGGCAACGTCAGCGGCGCGCAAGAAGCTCCTTGCCATTTCCGAGCGCTTCGGCCTCACGGTTGATCCCGACGCTCGCCTTGGCGATCTGTCGGTCGGCGAGCAGCAGCGAGTGGAAATCCTCAAGGCGCTCTACAACGACGCCCGCATCCTCATCCTCGACGAGCCGACGGCGGTGCTGACCAACATCGAGGCCGAGCGGCTGTTCACGACGCTGAAGGAAATGGCCCGCCAGGGCCTGTCGTTGATCTTTATCTCGCACAAGCTCGATGAGGTCATGGCTGCGGCCGACCGCATCGTCGTCTTACGCGGCGGCAAGATGGTCGCCGAACGCAGGTCAGCGGAAACCGGCAAGGCGGAACTCGCCGAACTGATGGTCGGGCGGCGCGTCACACGGCCCGTGCGCGAGCCGTCGACACCCGGGGCCATTGCCCTCGAAGCGGACGGCGTGACGGTGCGCACCGGCGGCGTCGATCGGCTGAAATCGGTCAGCTTTCGGCTGCATCAGGGCGAAATCCTCGGCATCATCGGCGTTTCGGGCAATGGCCAGACGGCGTTGGCGCGCCTTCTGTCCGGCACGCTGGCGCGCAGCGGCGGCGACCTCAGGCTGTTCGGGGAAGCGGTCGGTCATCTCGGCGTCGCCGATGTCGTCGAAGCCGGCATTGGCCGCATTCCCGAGGACCGCAACCATGAGGGCGTGATCGGCGAAATGGCCATCTGGGAAAATGCGGTGCTGGAGCGCATCGCTTCGCCCACCTTCTCGCGCCGCGGGCTCGTCAACCGCAAGGCCGGCATGGCCTTTGCCCGCGAGATCATCGACGGCTTCGACGTTCGCGGCGGCGGCCCGGCAACCCGCGCGCGGCTGCTGTCCGGCGGCAATATGCAAAAGCTCATTCTCGGGCGCAGTCTATATCGGCGGCCGCGCATCCTGATCGCGGCGCAGCCTGCGCGCGGCCTCGATGAAGGTGCGGTTGCCGCCGTGCATGCGCGCCTGCTGGAAGCTCGTCGGCAGGGGACTGCGGTGCTGCTGATCTCGGAGGATCTTGACGAGGTGATTGCGCTTGCAGACCGCATACAGGCGATCGTCGGCGGCCGGCTGTCGCCGCCCGTCGACGCCGATGGCGCCGACGCCCGCAGGCTGGGGCTGATGATGGCCGGCGAATGGCAAGAGACCCGCGAGGCCGATCATGCGATTTGAGCGCCGCGAGCACCGCCCGCTTTACCTGCTGATCGCCACCCCCGTCATCGCCATCATCGCGGCGCTGGCGCTGGCGGGCATCTTGATCTCGATCGCCGGCGCACCTGTTCTCGACGCCTATTGGCGCATTCTGACCGGCGCCTTCGGTTCGCGGCTTTCGGCGACCGAAACGCTGACACGGGCAACGCCGCTGATGCTGACCGGGCTTGCTGCCGCCGTCGCCTTCCGGGCGCGGCTCTGGAATATTGGCGCCGAGGGCCAGTTCTATCTCGGCGCCATTGCCGTTGCGGCAGCAAGTTCGAAACTGCTGGGCAATCTTCCCGCGCCCATCCTCGTCCCGCTCCTGCTGCTGATCGGCGCCATCGCCGGCATGGTGCTGATCCTGGTTCCGCTATGGCTCAGGCTGCGCTTTTCCGTCGATGAGGTCGTCACCAGCCTGCTCATCAACTTCATCGCCGTGCTTTTCGTGTCGATGCTGATCGACGGGGTTCTCAAGGATCCGCTCGCTTTCGGCTGGCCGCAGTCGCAATCCGTCAGCGATCACGCCATGCTGCCGAAGCTGATCGCCCGCTCGCGCCTGCATATCGGCTTTGCGATCGCCATCGTTCTTGCCGTCGTCGTCCATTTCGTTCAGTCCCGTACGGTGTTCGGCATGCAGTCCCGCGCTGCGGGCCTCAATCCCGCCGGCGCGGTCTTCGCAGGTGTGCCCCTCGGCAGAACGCTGGTGAAGGTCGCCTGCCTCTCGGGCGGGCTTGCGGGGCTTGCAGGCGCGATCGAGGTGATGGGCGTCAAGGGTTACGTGACGACCGATCTGTCGCCCGGTTTCGGCTACGCCGGCATCGTGGTGGCGATGCTTGCCAATCTCAATCCGCTCGGTGTCGTCTTCGCCGCCATTTTCACGGCCACCATGTTCGTGGGCGCCGACGGCATGAGCCGGGGTCTCGGCATCCCGACCTATATCGCCGATGTCACAGTGGCGCTGTCGCTGCTGACGATGCTGATCGCGTTGTTCTTCACCCAGTACAGGATCCGGCGATGATGCAGCTGTTCGATATCATCGCCTCCGCCGGCCTCTGGGCGGCAATCCTGCGGATCGCCACGCCGCTGATTTTCGGCACGCTCGGCGCCCTGCTCTGTGAACGGGCGGGTGTGCTCAATCTCGGCATCGAAGGCATCATGACCTTCGGCGCGATGATCGGCTGGCTTTCCGTCTATCATGGCGCCGATCTCTGGACCGGCCTGCTGATTGCTGCGATCGCCGGCGGCGTCTTCGGTCTGCTGCATGCGGGGCTGACGGTGACGCTCGGCCTCTCGCAGCATGTCTCCGGTCTCGGCGTCACGCTCTTTGCATCGAGCTTCAGTTATTATGTCTTCCGGCTGATCGTGCCGCTTGCCAATACGCCGCCGACCATCGTGCCGTTCCAGCCGATCGCCATTCCCGGCCTCTCGACGCTGCCTTTCATCGGCCCGGCCTTCTTCACGCAGACCGCGCCGACCTATCTTGCGATCCTGATCGCCCTGTTGATGGCCTACATCATCTTCCGCACGCCCATGGGGCTTGCGATCCGCATGACCGGCGAAAACCCGCATGCTGCGGAAGCCCAGGGCGTCAATCCGATGAAGGTGCGTTACGGCGCGGTCATCGCCGGCAGCGCGCTGATGGGAATGGGCGGCGCCTTCCTGACCTTGTCGGCGTTCAACAGCTTCTTCCCGACCATGGTGCAGGGGCGCGGATGGATCTGCATCGCGCTCGTCGTCTTCGCCTCCTGGCGGCCGGGCCGGGCGCTTTTCGGCGCCCTGCTCTTCGCGTTCTTCGATGCCTTTCAGCTTCGGCTGCAAACCGTGCTGAGCGGGCTTGTGCCCTATCAGCTCTTCCTGATGACGCCCTATATTCTCTCCATCGCCGCGCTTGCCGTCATGGCCCGCCGCGCCCGCGTTCCGCAGGCGCTGATGCAGCCCTACCGCCGCGGCGAGCGCTGAGACCGTCCACATCCAACGAGGCTCCGATGTTCGATCTGATCGTCAGAAACGCAAATCTCCCCGATGGCCGCACCGGCATCGATATCGGCATCGAGGGCGGCAGGATCTTTGCCGTCGAGCCCAATCTCCAGGCGCAGGCTGGCGAAGAAATCGATGCAACCGGCAGGCTGATCAGCCCGCCTTTCGTCGATCCGCATTTTCATATGGACGCCACCCTGTCGCTCGGCCTGCCGCGCATGAACGTCTCCGGCACGCTGCTCGAAGGCATCGCACTTTGGGGCGAGCTGCGCCCCATCGTGACGAGGGAAGAACTGGTCGATCGCGCTCTGCGCTATTGCGATCTGGCGGTGACGCAAGGCCTGCTTTTCATCCGCAGCCATGTCGATACCAGCGATCCCAGGCTGGTGACGGTCGAGGCGATGATCGAGGTCCGCGAGAGGGTCGCGCCCTATATCGACCTGCAATTGGTCGCCTTCCCGCAAGACGGCTATTACCGCTCGCCGGGCGCGATCGACGCGCTCAACCGTGCTCTCGACATGGGCGTCGACATCGTCGGCGGCATTCCGCACTTCGAACGGACGATGGGCGAAGGGACGGCCTCGGTCGAGGCGCTCTGCCGTATCGCCGCCGATCGCGGCCTGCCGGTCGACATGCATTGCGACGAAACCGACGATCCGCTCTCGCGCCATATCGAGACGCTGGCCGCGCAAACCATCCGCTTCGGACTGCAGGGACGTGTCGCTGGCTCGCATCTGACCTCGATGCATTCGATGGACAATTATTATGTTTCCAAGCTCATCCCGCTGATGGCAGAGGCTAAGATCAACGTCATCCCCAATCCGCTGATCAACATCATGCTGCAAGGCCGGCACGATACCTATCCGAAACGCCGTGGCATGACCCGCGTGAGGGAGTTGATGGATGCCGGGCTCAACGTTTCCTTCGGGCATGATTGCGTCATGGACCCGTGGTATTCGATGGGATCAGGCGACATGCTGGAGGTCGGCCATATGGCGATCCATGTCGCGCAGATGGCCGGCATCGAAGACAAGAAGAAGATCTTCGATGCCCTGACGGTCAACTCGGCAAAGACGATGGGCCTTTCAGGTTACGGCCTGGAGAAGGGATGCAACGCCGACCTCGTCATCCTCCAGGCGCGCGATACGCTGGAAGCGCTGCGGCTGAAGCCGAACCGACTGGCCGTGATCCGCCGCGGCAAGGTTATCGTCCGCTCGGCGCCGCGCATCGGCGAGCTTTTCCTGGACGGGCGTCCGGCCCGGATCGATGGTGGTCTGGATTACGCGCCGCGCTATTGAGACGCGACGACGCCTGCGCGCTATCTCGTCGCGCGGCGGGCTGTGATGATCCAGGCGCGGGAGTCGAAAAACACACCCTCCGGCGCCATATGCGCCGCCAGCAAATCGCGCAGACGCTGCAGCGGTTTGCCGGGCGGCTCATCGGTGCGTGCGAGCGCGTCCTTCACAAGATAAAGGCCGGCGAGCGCCTCGGACGCCGCATCGACGTCCGGTCCATAGAAGACCGGCTCTCGCACGTCGGCAAAATCGATCGACGTAAAACCTGCGGTACTCAAAAGGTCCTTCGCAATGGGAGGATTGCCAAGCGAAAACGGATTGGGACCACCTGCCGAAACCGTAGTTGCGGGCGCCAGGGCCTGCCGGATGGCGCCAGACCACTCGTTATGCTCCCGGCTTTGCCACACCATCCACACAAGGCGGGCGCCCGGACGCATCGCCCTGCCGATATTGGCAAATGCCGCCGCCGGATCGGCAAAAAACATCACGCCGAACCGGCTGATGCAGAGGTCGAAGCCGGCAGCCGGAAAGGCATGGAATTGCGCGTCTGCCTGCTCGAATACCACATTTCGCAAACCTTCCGCAGCACTCCGTCGCCTTGCGACTTCGAGCATCTCGGCTGATGTATCCACTCCGACCGCTTTTCCTTGCGGCGCGGCGCGGGCGGCCTCGCGCGTCGTCTGTCCCGCGCCGCAGCCGATATCGAGCACCAGGTCACCGGGGGCAACGCCGGCAGCAATACGCAGGTGCCGATTGTGTCTCGCCAATTCCGCGTCGTAAAAGTCGGCACGATCCAACGCCATAACACTCACTTTGCTTTGTTCGAGGATCAATCTTCAGTCTGATGGGGATTCGCGTGCCAAAACAGATTGCATATGAGGATCAGTTATGCAAGATGAAGACTGGTTGCGAATTGCAATCGGAAAGATGGGTATGGAAATGACCGGGTCAACTCCCGAAAAGATCGTCGCATTCGAAAATGTGCAACTGCACACCCAGGCCTTCGGCGATCCGGCCCACCCGCCCGTATTGTTGATCATGGGGGTGATGTCTTCGATGCTGTGGTGGCCGGAAAGGTTCTGCGAGGAACTCGCCGCACAAGGGCGCTACGTGATCCGCTACGACCAGCGCGACACCGGCCTTTCCACGTGTTATCCGCCGGGCGAGCCGGACTATTCGTTTAGCGATCTGGCCGACGACGCCATCGCCGTTCTCGACGGTTATGGAATTGAGGCCGCGCATCTGGTGGGCATGTCGATGGGCGGTTTCGTGGCGCAAGAGGCCGCATTGCGCCACCGCCGGCGCGTGCGGACACTTACCGTGATCAGCTCGTCGCCGGTCGGAGTCGACGGCCTGCCTTCTTCGACCAAAGCTTACAAGGAACATTCCGCCGCTGCCGAAAGTCTCGACTGGTCGGATCTTGGGACCATCGCCGATTTCCTGCGCCGCGATTCAGCCATGCTGGCCGGCACCAGGCATCCGCACGATGCCGAGGCGGCAACCGCCCTCATCGCACGCGACATGAGCCGCGCCGCGTCCTTTGTCAGCGCGATCAACCATTTCATGCTGTTGAGCGAGGATGGCGCCGCCACGTTGCATGCGTCCGGTATCGATGTGCCGGTTCTCGTAATTCACGGGACGTCGGATCCGCTCTTCCCGATCGAACACGGAGAGGCCTTCACCCGTGTCGCGCCGAGCGCTGAGCTGCACCGGCTTGTTGGTGGCGGGCACGAAATTCACGATCGGGACATCGACGAAATGGTGCGTATCATTGCCGATCGCACCGGGTTCTGACCCGCCTGCCGAGCGGCTGGACGCGCCATGCATGCCGGCATTGTTTCCGGCATGCATGCGCCAATTGCGTCAGGCAATCTTCTGGCGGGCCGGCAGCTTCCAGCCGGGCCGGATGAAATGGCAGGTATAGCCGTTCGGAATCCGTTCCAGATAATCCTGATGCTCTGGCTCGGCCTCCCAGAAATCGCTCACCGGCACGACCTCAGTGACGACCTTGCCGGGCCACAAGCCGGACGCGTCGACATCGGCGATCGTATCGCGGGCGACACGCTCCTGCTCCGGGCTGGTGTAGAAGATCGCCGAGCGATAGCTCGTGCCGACGTCGTTGCCCTGGCGGTTGCGCGTGCTCGGATCATGGATCTGGAAGAAGAATTCGAGGATTTCGCGATAGCTGATCCGGGCGGGGTCGAAGATGATCTCGATCGCCTCGGCATGGGTGCCGTGGTTGCGGTAGGTGGCATTCGGCACATCGCCGCCGGTATAGCCGACGCGGGTCGAAATAACGCCATTATAGCGGCGGATGAGGTCCTGCATGCCCCAGAAGCAGCCGCCGGCGAGCACTGCACGTTCTTCGGTCATTGGGTGTCTCCTTGTTTCCCGAGAGATAGTGTCTCGCACCTTAGATTTCCATATCTCGAGTCCGGCGACCGGCCTGGTTCACGCGTTGACCAGGAAGCCTTCCTTGAGCCAGGGATGCAGCGCCTTGCTGGCCGCGAGGATATCGCCGCGCCCGTCGACTTCAGCGCCGGAAAACCGCGTGACGATGCCGCCGGCCTCTTCGACCATCAGCGCCGAAGCGCCGAAATCATGGATCGAGAGCCCATCCTCGAAAAAGCCGTCCAGCCGGCCGCAGGCGACATAGGCGATCGACAGCGCCGCCGAGCCCAGGCGGCGCACGCCCGCCGTGTTGGCCATCAGGCGTTTGATGGCATCGAAATAGGTCTCCTCCGCAACCGCCTTCACCTGGCCGGGAATGGGCAGCCCGGCGCCGATCAGCACGTTTTCGATGTCGGCGACATCGGCGCAGCGGATGCGCTCGCCATTGAGATAGGCGCCGCCGCCGATCTCGGCGCTGAACAGTTCATCGAGCATGGCATCGTAGACGACACCGGCGACCAGTCGGCCGCCTTCGGCAATTGAAATCGTCATACCGAAATGCGGAACGCCCCAGGCGTAATTGGTCGTGCCGTCGATCGGGTCGATGTAGATAATCGGGGTCTCCGGCCCAGCCGTGCGGTTACCGACGGCCTCCTCGCCCTGGATGGCATATTCAGGGAAAGCCTTGGCCATCTCATCGACGATGATACGCTCGATGGCGACATCGATTTCAGTCTGATAATCGCGCGGCGCCTTGGCCAGTATTTCCCCGGATGTCCGCCGCCGCAGGGAAGCCCGGGCCGTCTCGCCCGCCTTCAACACCGTTTCGGCAAGCACGATGAGGCGGGGCGACGCGTTCGGGGAAAGGCGCGCTGAAGTCGGGGAGGATGCCATGAAAAAAATCCGGATGCTGTAGATATGAACGAAGTGAATCGTGCGGAGCCACTCCCTTCGCAGAGACCGATGATGGTTTTATGAAGCTGCCCGCGCCCGACAGGTCTTATATCAGGCGCTCGGTCGATGCGTCAAAAAGATGGACCTGGGCCGGATCGACCGAAAGTCCGATCATCTCTCCTGGTCTGACCTTGTCGCGCCGCGTCTCGACGATCGTCAGTTCCGGCTGCGTCGCCGCGACGATGAAGGTCGAGGAGCCCGTGGATTCGACGAAGGCGATCGGCACGTCGAAGCTGCCCTGCCCGGGCGCGACAACCTCGATATGCTCCGGCCGGATGCCGGCGACGAGCTTGCGTCCAGGTTCGATCGCGCGTGCCAGTGCAAGCTTCTGTTTTACCGCGCCGAAATCCAATACCAGGCTCTTGCCGTCTTCGGCGGCGATCGCTGGAATGAAATTCATCGCCGGAGAACCGATGAACCCGGCGACGAACCGGTTCGCCGGCCGGTCGTAAAGGTCAAGCGGCGCGCCCTGCTGTTCGATGATGCCGTCGCGCATCACCACGACATGGTCGGCCATCGTCATCGCTTCGACCTGGTCATGCGTGACGTAGACGAAGGTGGCGTTCAGCCGGTCATGCAACGCCCGGATTTCCTTGCGCATCGAGACACGCAACGCGGCATCAAGGTTGGAAAGCGGCTCGTCGAACAGGAAGGCTTGGGGGTTGCGGATAATTGCGCGGCCCATGGCGACGCGCTGTCGTTGGCCCCCGGAAAGCTGGCGCGGATAACGGTCGAGCAGTCTGGAAAGGCCGGTGATGGCAGCGACCTCCTCGGCTTTCTGTTTTGCCTCAGCCTTGGGGACGCGGTGCATCTTCAGCGAGTAGGTCAGGTTCTGTTCCACCGTCATATGCGGATAGAGGGCGTAACTCTGAAAAACCATGGCGATATCGCGTGCTCGCGGCGGCACGTCGTTCATCACCTTGCCGGCAATCTTCAGCGTGCCGCCGGTAATTTTTTCCAGCCCGGCAAGCGAACGGAGCAACGTCGACTTGCCGCATCCTGACGGACCGACCAGCGCCACGAATGTGCCCTTGGGAATTGATAGGTTGACGTTCTTAAGCGCGTGAAAGGCGCCGTAGTGCTTCTCGACGCCCGAGAGTTCGATTTGGATGTCCTGGCTCATACCGAAAACCTTGCAGGTCCCCAACCGGGACCGATGAGATGGTCAAGGGTGAAAAACGTCGTCACTTGACTGCTCCAGCGGCGATGCCGCGCGTCAGCGTGCGCTGGAAGATCAAGAAGAAGATCACGGTCGGTATTATACCCAGGAAAGCCGCCGAGGCCTGCAGCACCGGGTCCGACATGTTCTGACCGCGGGTGAGGCCCATGGCGACCGAGACCGTCTGGTTGTTATTCGATACCAACATGACGAGCGGGATCAAGAATTCGTTCCAAGTCCAAATGAAAAAGAAGGTTCCCAGGACCATGAGCGTCGGCCTCAGCATCGGGACGACGACAAACCACAGCGTTTTCCAATGGGTCGAGCCATCCATCTCTGCCGCTTCGAGGATTTCCTTGGGAAAGGTACTCAGCACGGTCGAGAGCAGGTAAGTCCCGAAAGCGCTTTGCAGGACCGCGAAAATGATGATCACGGAAAGCTGCGTATCATAGAGGCCGCTCGCTTTCGCCATGTAGTAAAGCGGGTAAATGATGGACTCCTGCGGCACCATAATGCCGAGAAGAAAGACCACCAAAATCACGCGCGAACCCGGCACCTTGCCGACCCCTATCGCATAGGCGTTGAACAGGCTTATCAGTACCCCCAACACCGATACAGCCAGACTGATCACCACGCTGTTGAGCAGCTTGCGGCCGAAATCAGACACCGTCCAGAATTTCTCGATCGCCGTGAGATCGATCGACCGAGGAATCGAAAGCGGTCCGCCGACCGCGTATTCGGCGCTCGCCTTGACGGCGTTGAGCAGAGCAAGGAAAAAGGGAAAGAGCGTAAAGGCGAGGAGCAGAATAAGGATGGCCAGCACCACCCACCGCATGGGATCGCGTCGGGCGCGATCGGCAGGTGCGGTCGCTTTTGCCTTGGTGGTACCGTCGCTGAGAACTGAGTAAGCCATGATCTACTCCTTCGCCTCCTGCTGGGACTGGAAACGTAGGAAAATCACGGCCAAAGCGATCGTCAGGGTCGTCTGCACGACCGCGATGGCTGCGGCATAGCCGACGCGTTGTGTTGTGAAGAAGTGGTAGTAAGTCAGATAGGATGGCACGAGGGTGGAATTGTCGGGGCCGCCGGCGGTGATGACAAAAATTGGCGCAAAGACTTTAAGCGCTGCGATCAGTGTGGTCAGCACAACGACGAAAATCTCCGGCGCCAGGAGCGGAATGGTGATCGTCACCAGCCGGCTCCACCAGTTTGCGCCATCGAGCTCGGCAGCCTCGTAGAGGGAAGGGTCGATGCGCGAAAGACCGGCCATGAAAACCACCAGACAGTAGCCGACCTGTATCCAGACAATGACGAGCGAGACGGCAGCAAGCGCGTATGTCGCATCGCCGATCCAGTTCTGGGCGAGGTTATCAAGGCCGATGGCCTTCAGCGTGATGTTGATGACACCGACGGGATTGAGAATCCAGCCCCAGAGCACGCCCGCGACCGTTACGGGCAGAATCTGCGGTAAGTAAAAACCGGCCCTGAAGAAGCTCGAAACCCATTCCCCGAATTGGTCCCTGACGTAGTCGAACAGCAGAGCGGCGAGCACCAGGCCGATACACACGGGTATCACGGTCATCGAGACGATGAACAGTAGCGTGTGATACATCGATCCCCAGAATTGATCGTCCGTAAGCAGGCGATGATAGTTCTGCAGGCCGACCGGTCGCGGCGTGCCAACGCCCTTCCATGCCGTGAAGCTCAGCCCGATATTGGCGAGCTGCGGTATGAGCACGATCAGAATGAAGCCGATCACCCCCGGGATGAGGTAGAGGCTATAGCTTCGTGAACCGTCGCTCGATCGCTGGCTGGATATAGCCATATCATTCTTCCTTCAGCCTACCACAATGGGCTGCGCCGGAGGCGCAGCCCAGCGTTCAAGGTCGCGCTACTGGTTCTCCTGCGCGTCGTCGTAGACCTGCTTGATCTCTTCGACGAACTGCTCCGCAGTCAGACTGCCCTGGAAAAGGCCAGTGTCTTTCTGATTGAGCACGTCGTAGTAGCCGGGGACCGGCCAGTCAGGATAGAAACCGAGGCCGTTTTTGTCAGAGATCTGCTTGAAAACCGCTGCGGCGTTCTTACCGATGGGATTGGTGATGGCGGAAAGATCAGCGGCGATCGGGACGCCGCCGGCATTGCCGAGTTCAGCTTGGTACTTCGGCGACAAGGTCAGGCTGATCCACTCGGCGGCGAGGTCGGGATTCTTGCTACTTTTGGGAACGACCCAGAGATTGCCTGTCGAGCCGACAGAATATTTCGGCGTCGGAATCACGAACTGACCCCACTTGAAGTCCTTGATGGTCGAGGCAAAGGTGCCGAGATTCCACGTGCCCGAGACGTACATCGGTGCTTTGCCCGAGGTAAAGAGCAGAGCTGCATCCGGGTCCTTCATGCCCGTGGAGTCCTTGCTGATGTAGCCCTTGCTGACCCAGTCGACCAAGGTCTGGGCCGCATAGAGGTAGGGCGCGCCGTCGAGAGGTGCCTTCAAACCCTGATAATTCTGGATCCAGGCGTCATCGGCCTTGGTGTAGGCGAGAGAGGCAAGCAAGTGCTGGCCACTGGTGTCGATGGCGCCGAGCGCGAGGGGCGTCAGACCTTTCTGCTTGAAGGCTTCCAAGTCAGCGACCCACTCTTCAAGCGTGGTCGGCGGCTTGAGGCCTGCCTTTTCGAACATGTCAATATTGTAGAAGCACGAAACATATTCGCCGAAGACAGAAACGCCCCAAACAGGGCCAGAGCCATAGATTCCCTTTTCGTCATAACGGCTGAGGACAAAATCGCCTTCGTTAAGGATCTTGTCCCAGCCCTCCTTCTTCACGTAGGCATCCAGATTGGTCAGCAATCCCTGGCTTGCAACCAGGCCAGCGGTCGCATTGCCCTTATTGTACTCAAGCACGTCGGGGGCCTGATCGGAATTGAGGATCATGCCGCCCGAGGCCTGCAACTGCTGAAATGTCTTTTGCTCAAAGCTGACGTTGATGTCCGGATGTTTCGCCTTGAACTCCTCGAGCGCCTTCTTCCAGACAATGCCCTGAGCCGTGGTCGGCTCCTCGAACCACCATATCTTGAAGGTCTTCTGTTCGGCATGGCCGATCGATGTCATCAGCATCGCCGTGCCGAGCGCTAGCGCAAGTGTCGCAATTCTTTTCATGCCTTCCTCCCAAAAAAGCGGCTGCGCCGCGAAAAGACGAGTTAGTCAGTCATGGCGCCCCGCCCCGGGCCTCCCAGCCCGGCGGCGCTCCATTTTAGTCGGTTGATCAGGGATCAACAATGAAATCTCCGCCCCGGCACTTCTTCAGATAGTTGAGCCCGTGAACCTGGCCAGTCATTTCGAGCTCGTCGCGATAGACCGGGTCGTGCCAGCCTTCGATGTCGATCGAGCCGGACCAGCCGGCGAGGCGCAGCTCGGAGATGATGTCGGTCCAGTTGCTGTCGCCGAAGCCCGGCGTGCGCATGAAGACGAATTTCTCCTTGCCGAAGATGCCGTGTTCCTTGATGACCTCCCAGCGGATGGTCGCGTCCTTGCCGTGGACGTGGAAAAACTTGTGCGCCCATTTGCGGATCTGCGGCATGGGGTCGATCAGATAGACCATCTGATGGCAGGGTTCCCATTCCAGCCCGATATGATCATCCGGCGTTTCGTTGAAGATCAGCTCCCAGGCATCCGGATTGTGGGCGATATTCCAGTCGCCGCTCGCCCAGTTGCCGTCCATGGCGCAATTCTCGAAAGCGATCTTGACGCCCTTGTCGGCCGCCCGTTTGGCCAGCTCGCTCCAGATTTGTCTATAGCGCGGCAGGCTGTCGGTCAGCGGCTTGCCGCGGACGCGGCCGGTGAAGCCGGCAACGCAGGTGGCGCCGAAATGATGGGCATTGTCGATGCAATCCCTCCAGCCCTGCAGCGTCTCGAGATCGATTGCGCTCTCTTCCAGCGGATTGCCGAACATGCCGAGCGTCGAGATGGTGATGTCGCGGTCGCCGATCGCATCAAGGCAGCGCTTGCCGAGCTCGGCGAGGTTCTGCCCCTTGGTCGTCTGCCAGAAGAAAGGTTCGAAGCTTTCGAAGCCGAGGTCGGCAATCTGACCGATGCGCTGGGCGGCATCGCCCTTGTTGCCGCTGACCATGGTGCCGATGCGAATGGATTTTGCAGGGTTGCTCACGTCACGTCATCCTGTGCTGAATTTCGATGCGCCGGCCGGTCCTGGCGCTTTCGATCGCGCCGAAGACCATGGCAAGGCTCCTGATGTTGTCGGAATTGACGGTCTCGGGCTGCTTGCCGGTGCGGATCGCCGCGATGAAATCGGCGATGACGCTGGCGTGGCCGTGGGTTTCCTCGTGGTGTTCCGGACCGGGAACGTTTACGGAAGCAAAGCCGTGCAGAAGACCGGGCTCTTCACCGGCGACGGCGGCCTTGAAGCTCTCCTCACCGTCCCAGGTCAGCATTCCCTTCGAACCGACGAGACGCCACTGGCTTTCCCAGCTGGTGCGCTCGCCTTCGGCACACCAGGAGCCGCGATAGGTGAAGACGATGTCGTCGGAAAATTCGAAGATTGCGTTTGCCGACGCGCCGTGCCGGTACCAGGAACCCTTCGGGTTGCGCTCGACGCAATAGACGGCGAGCGGCTTCCTGTCCGCGACGTAGCGGGCAGCATCGAAGGTGTGGATCGCCATATCGAGAAGCAGCACATTGTCCATCTCCTCGCGAAAGCCGCCGAAATGCGGCGCGAGGAAGAAATCGCAGTGAATGGCGGTGAGTTCGCCGATCGCACCACTGTCGACGAAACGGCGCAGGCGCCTGACCCCCGAAATGAAGCGACGGTTCTGGATGACGGCGTGGATGCGGCCGGTCTCTGCAGCGAGATCGATCAGCGCCGCGCCTTCGGCCAGCGAGGCCGCCATCGGCTTTTCGCTGAGCACATGGCAGCCGGCCTTGAGCGCGGTCGAAACGACATCATACCGGGCGGGCGGAATGACGATGTCGAAGACGAGATCGGCTTTCGTGGCGGCAATCATCTCCGACAGGTCAGAGCCGATGACGGCGTCTTCCAGACCGAACTCGGTGGCGAGCTTTTCCGCCGTCTCCCGGTTCAGGTCGACGAGGCCGACGATGGCGATGGAGTCGGCGAGTTGAGGGTGGGACGCGATGGCGCGCAACCAACCTTTGGACATAGCTCCGCACCCGCACAGAATGGCACTGAATTTCACGATTTCCTCCGAGGGAATGGCGCCAACTCTCCTCGTGACACGCATCCCGTAAACGTTTACGACTGTAGGCGAAAACATTTTACGCTGTCAATAGAGGCAAAATGCGAAAATGCGGACGGAGGAAAAGCGTCAGCCATGAAAGGGATTCGCCAGCTTGCCGAGCACCTGGATATCTCGATCGGCACGGTCTCCCGTGCGCTGAACGGCAAGCCTGACGTCAACGAGGAAACCCGCCGGCGCGTGCTGGCGGCGGCCGAGGAGCTCGGCTATGTCGCCAATCAGTCGGGGCGAAGCCTCCGGCAAGGAGAGACAAAGGTCATCGGCCTGATGATCGAAGCGAGCCGGGAAGCAGTGGAAAATGCCGATAACTTCTTCCTCGGCGTCACAAGCGGCCTGCAGCATGTTTTTGCCCGGCACAAGCTCGACCTCCTGATGCTCCCCTGCCCTGCCGACGAGGATCCGTGCGAATATCTGAAGCGCATGGTGGCGCGGCGCGTCGTCGATGCGATGATCATCTCCAACACGCAGCGCATCGATCAGCGCATCAATCTTCTGTCGCGAGCAAAGATTCCCTTCGCCGCCGTCGGCCGCAGCCTTTCGGCCGGCAATTTTCCCTGGATCGACCTCGATTTCGAAGGCGTTGCCGAAGGTGCTGTCGAAAGGCTGGTCGCGCGCGGCCATCGCCGGATCGCGATCACGGCGCCCTCAAGCGAAGTCAACCTCGGCTACGTCTTTGTCGAGAGCTATCGCCGCACGCTCGAACGGCACGGCATTCCCTTTGACCCGTCGCTCGTCATTCGCGTCCAGTCGAGCGAACAAGGCGGGTATCAGGCAGCGCACGAACTGCTGCAACTTGAAGATCGGTCGACCGCAGTCATCCTGATTTATGAGCTGATGGCGATCGGCCTTTACCGACGCCTGGGGGAATCGGGCGTCTTGCCTGGCCGCGATCTCGCGGTGATCGGCTTCCGCGACGCCCCCCGTGCCCGCTTCCTGCAACCCTCGCTCAGTTGCTTCCGCATGTCGCTCTACGATCTCGGTATTGCGCTCGGCCAGATGCTGCTCGCCAACATGCCGGCCTATCGCGAATTCTATCCGGATGGCGGCGGCAACATCATTTGGCCGCTGGAACTGGTACCGGGGCAAAGCGATGCCTTTGAGGTCGAGAACCAGGCCTGAGCGCTGCGGCGGCCGTTCCCCTCACGTGATCGAACCGTAGGGAAGGGGCATGCCGGCATCTCGTCGCGAAGGTCATATTCGGCCCTTGATAATCGCGGCCTGGCAAGGCAGGAGAGTGACATCACGGAGATTAGATGCAGATGACGAGATTGGCGGATTCGAAAGGCCTGGAGATTTCGCATGAGGGGCATCGCACCCGTCTGAAATGGCACCGGCTGCGCAAGCGGTTTGCCGATCCCCTGTTCTCCGCCGAGGTGATGGCGGAGGGTTTTGCGGCAGGCGCCTCGATGGAACTCGATCTGCGCGTGCGCGCCGACGGCGGCTTCGTCGTGCTGCACGACAGGGAGCTTGAAGGTGAGACGACGGGCCGTGGACCAATCGCTGCAAAGAACGCTGCCGACCTCCGCGATACCAGGATGAAGGACGGCACCCGGCCGCTGATCCTCAGCGAGGATCTCGCCGATATGATGCGGGCAACGCATCCGGCCGCATTGCTGCAATTCGATATGAAGGACAATTACGAAGCTGTCGGCACCCGCGGCATCGAGCATCTTGCCAGGCATTTCCGCAATATCGCCGCCTCGGTGATTGTCAGCGGCGGCAGTCTCGACCTCATCGTGGCAGTCAAGGAAAAGCTACCGCATCTGCTGCGCGGCATCGATCCGACCGACAAGCTCTACGACATCAGGAAGGCCGGCGGCTGGAAAGCTGTCGAAACAGAATTGCGCGCCGATCTAAACGGCCCGATCGAGCCGGACACGGTCTATCTCCACTGGCCGCTGATCCTCAACGCCGCTAAAGAGGGGCTGGATATGATCGCGCTCTGCCAGGACCACGGCAAGCGCGTCGATGCCTGGACCTTCACGCTGAAGCAGCCGGAGGCTGGCTTCAGCGAAGAGGAGTGGCTGAATTTTTTGGCACTGATGGCACTCAAGCCGGATCAGATCACCACCGACGAAGCGCCGGCGACCGAGCGCGCCTGGCGCCGCCGCATTAACGGGTAACGGGTGCCAGTCCTTCGATGTCGAGGATGAAGGCGAATTCGTCGGCAAGCCCCGGCGAATAGGCGATGACCGGTCCGCCTTGCGCAAGCGATTTATCGACCGACGGCATGGCCACGATCGCGCCGGCCTCTTCGGCGATCAGCGCCCCTGCGAGCATGTCCCAGGCATTGAGGTGGCGTTCGTAATAGAGGTCTGCCGCGCCTTCGGCGACGCGAAGGAGGTCGAGGGCGGCAGCGCCCATGCGGCGATAGTCCATTCCGCGCTCATGAAGTCGCTTGGAGAGCGCGAGATACTCATCGAAGCTCGTCTTGCGCGAATGACCGAGAATGACGAGCGCATTGGCCGGATCGGCAGTCGTCGCCGCATGGATCGCCAGTCCATCCTTGAAGGCGCCGCCGCCGCGTACCGCGTGAAATACTTTGTCCTCGGCAGCGTCGTAGACGACGCCGATCTCGACCTTGTCGCCGACGACAAAAGCGATCGAAACGCCCCAGTGGCGGAAGCCCCTGATATAGTTGGTCGTGCCGTCGATCGGATCGACGACCCAGGTGCCGGCCCCTTCCGATTGCCCGCCGCTCTCCTCTCCCATGAAGGTATCGTCGGGAAAGCGCGAGATGAGCCCGTGGCGGATCGCCTGCTCGGCCCTCCTGTCGGCGATGGTGACGAAGTCCTGCAATCCCTTGCTTTGGACGGCAAGAGTGCCGGGATCCGACTCGCGCCGAAACCCGGCCGTCTCCCGTCCGACCTCGAGCGCAACGGTAATCGCGGCCTCCGCCCGTGCGCGGATGGCAGCGGCGTCGAATGCGGCGTTCATCAGGCAGTCCTTCTTTTTATCAATGTCACCGGTGTGAATTCGACACGCGCCGTCAGCTCCGGTTCGGCCATCCGGCTTATCAACAGGTCGACGGTCTGTTCTGCCTGGAGGTCACAGGGTTGGCGGATGGTCGTCAGGTCGTAGGCGGTCCAAGCGGCCTGGGGAATGTCGTCATGGCCGATAATGGGGATCGGCGGCGCCTCGTCGCGGCCCCTGCCTTGCATGATGCGATCGATCACGCCGCAGGCCATGTAGTCATTGGCGCAGAACAGCCCATCGATGCCGGATGCGGCCAGGTCGGGCGCCGCATCATAACCGCTCCGGTAGTCATTGATTCTGACCTGCAGGAACTGCGCCTCGACGCCAAGCTGCTTGCAGTCGGCGATGAAGGTCTCGCTGCGACGTCGCGCGGTATAGGATTTGGCCGGGGCAGCCATCACGGCGGGCTTTCGCACGCCGCTGTCGATCAGGTGGCTGGCTGCCAGATGCCCGGCCATGCGGTCGTCAGAAATGATACGGTCGACCAAGGGAATGTCGTCGCCCTTGTTGATCAGTACGATTGGCACGCCTTCGGCCGCACATTGTTCGCAGATTTCGGTCGGCGGTGCGTCGGATGTGACAATGACGCCTGACACGGCGTAATGCAGCAATTGGCCGATGACCGTCGAGGTATCCGCCTCCTGTGAGGTCGGCAACAGGATCGGGCGGAAGTTACGGGCGAGCAGCGCCCGAGACAGATGCTCGATCTGCAGCGTGCGGAACGGGTTGTCGAAACCGGCGGCAACGAGACCGACGAGATCGGAGCGCTTGTTGGTGAGGCTTCGGGCAAGATAGTTCACTCGATAGCCGAGTTGCTTGGCGGCCTGATAGACCTTCTCGCGCGTTTTCGGCGAAACGCTGGCATCCGGCGTGAAGGCGCGCGACACGGCAGCGCGCGAGACGCCGGCCGCCCGCGCCACGTCGAAGGAGGTTGCCTTGCGCGGCCCCTTGTCCTTGTCAGCCAAGTGCTTTCTCCTTAATCGGAGGCGGCCGCATCAGATCGGGCAGATCGGTGCAGATGCCGAGAACCGGCAGTTTCATGAGGTCATCGAGAATGGTCCGCCGCTCCTCGTGCCAGAGCACGATCTCGCGGCCAGCCTCGAAGGCGCGGGCCATCAGCGCCTCGGTCACCAGATCCTGCGGGCGCTCCCCTGCCCTCTCCCAGCAGAGATGCAGAATATCCGCGCGGGCCTCCTCACCGAGAGCATGCGGATCGTGGCCGACACGGATCAGCACCGAGAGCGGAAAATCGCAGGCCGCGTCCCTGAGTTCGCGCACCTGCGCGGTATCGAAGGAACCAAGGCAGGCAAAGCGCTGGTTCATTTCGACAAGGTGCCGCCAGCATCGGATGCCCGTCCCCGGCGCCTTGAGCTCGACATAGAGGCCAGTCCCGGTCTCTCGGGCGAGAGCGGCGACCTCCGAAAAGGTCGGCACGTCGACGCCGTCAAGGCCGGCGAGCTCAGCCGCCGTCATTTCCGATATACGTCTGTCGATGCCATAGACCCGCTGCAGATGGTCGTCATGCGAGACGACCACCACGCCGTCAACGGTCAGCTGCGTGTCGAGCTCCCACATCTCCGCGCCGAGTTCGGCCGCGCGGCGGAAAGCGGCGAGGGTGTTTTCGCGTTCGTGGCCGCTGGCGCCGCGATGGCCGATGCAGAAGGGAAGCCGGCCCTTGGCCGTCGGCCAGCCGTAACGTTGGAAGAAGGCTGAAAAATCGCGGGTCATCAGAGCCTCGTTCCGTTCTCGTCGAAGACGAACACGCCGCGGCTGTCGATGCCCCAGGCGACATCGTCGCCGACGTGAACATCGTTGCGCGCCGGCTGGATCGAGCGCAGCAGCGGCCCGCCGGCAACACGCACGTCGTAAAGGTTTTCTCGGCCTTGTGTTTCGGCGAAGGTGATCTTGCCGGACACGGTGACGTCGCCCGCAGGCGTAAAATGCTCCGGCCGGACGCCGAGCATCAGCTTGGCGCCTTCGGCGGCGCCGATGGCTCTCGGCAACGGGACCCGGATCTCACTTTCCGGGATTGCGAAGGCGCCCTTGTCCATGACGCCGCGCAGGAAGGTGATCGGCGGATTACCGAGGAAGCCGGCAACGAAAGCGGTCTTTGGATCGTTGTACATCTCGGCCGGTGTGGCGATCTGGACGATCTCGCCCTCCTTCATGATGGCGATGCGGTCGCACATGCTCATCGCCTCCACCTGGTCATGGGTGACGAGGATGGCGGTGATGCCGGTCTCTCGCTGCAGGCGGCGGATCTCCGAGCGCATTTCGAGGCGCAGCTTGGCGTCGAGATTGGCGAGCGGCTCGTCGAGCAGCAGCACGTCGGGTTTGCGGATCAGCGCGCGGGCCAGCGCCACGCGCTGCTGCTGGCCGCCGGAAAGCTCGGCCGGCCGCCGGTCCATCAGCTTGCCGATCTGCACGAGGGTCGCGATGCGATCGACCTCTTTGCGGATCTCGGCGGCAGGCATGCCCTTGACCTTCAGGGGGAATCCGATGTTTTCGGCAACCGTCATGTGCGGGTAGAGCGCATAGGACTGGAAGACGACACCGACATTGCGGGCCTGGCTCGGGAGATCCGTGACATCCCGCTCGCCGAAGAGGATGCGCCCGCCGGTCGGCCTGTGAATGCCGCAGACCGCAAAAAGCGTCGTTGACTTGCCGCAGCCGGACGGTCCGAGCAAGGCCAGCATCTCGCCGCCGGCGACTTCGAGCCGCATGTTCTCGATGACCTTGGTGGAGCCGAAGCTCTTCGAGAAATTGTCGAGGAGGATGCGCATCAACCTTTGCTCCCGCCGCCGTAGATGTTCATGAGGTATTTGTTGAAGAGCGCGTAAACGATCAACACCGGAATCAGGTAGAAGAGGCCGACCGCCTTGAACATGTTGAAGTCATAATTGTTATCGTCGGCGAGGAAGCCAGCGAGATAGACCGACAGCACCTGCACCTGATTGCCCGGCGCCAACACCTGCGGCAGGATGAACTCGCCCCAGCCGGAGAGGAAGGAGAACAGGCCGAGGGCCATGATGCCGGGCTTGACCTGCGGCAGCACCAGGCTGCGCCAGACCCTGAAACGCGAAGCGCCATCAACGACGCCGGCCATTTCGATTTCCCAGGGCACGGTATCGTAGAAGCCCTTCATCAGCCAGATGCCGAGCGGCAGGTCGATCGCCGCCTTCACCAGGATGACGCCGATCAGCGAGTTATAGAGGCCGATCATCTGCAGCACGATGAAGATGGCGATGATCAGCGTTACCGACGGAAAGGCGTGCAGCACCATGACGCCGGCAAGGAAGAAGCCGCGTGCCGGCACGTTCAGCCGAGACAGCACATAACCGGCCATCGAGGAGACGAGCAGCACCAGACTGGTGGTGCAGGCCGAAAACAGCAGCGTATTCAGGGTCACGTGCCAGATGTTCGCCTTGCCCGCCGTTGTCTGCCACAGGAAACGCCAATGGTTGAGCGTCAAGCCGGAGGGCAACAAGGCGTCCGGCGGCTTCACCGTGACGGTGTCGAGGAAGAGATAGACATACATCAAGAGCAGCGGCAGGCTGACGATGGTCAGCGCCGTCAGGACAGGCCAGCCGCGATAATTTGCCGAGGGCTGCGAGCGTTCGACCATGGTCAATCCTCGATCAACGGCTTGGCGACAAGCGTGCCATAGTTGAAGACGCGCAGATAAAGCAGCGACAGCACCACGCCGATGACGACGAGCACCAGCGCCATGGCGGCACCCAGTCCGTATTCGAGATTGCCGGCATAGTTTCTGAGTGCGGTGTGATAGGCGGAGAGCGCCCAGACCTCGGTCGCGTTGCCCGGCCCGCCATTGGTGGCGAGCAGGATTTCATTGAAGGAGGCGAGCAGCGACAGCGTCTGATAGCAGGTGACGAAGAGGATCGGCCAGCGCATCTGGGGCAGGATGATGTAGCGGATCTGCTGCCAGCGTGAGGCGCCGTCGACCTCGCTCGCATAGAACTGGCTCTTCGGGATGGCCTTCATCGCCGACGAGAACACCAGCATGCCCATCGAGGCGCCGATGAAGCCGTTGATCAGCACGACGAAGAACCAGGCATTATAGGCGGTATCGAGCAGATAGTTCTTCGGGGGGTAGCCGAACTTGCCCATCAGGATGGAGATGAAGCCGCTGTCCCAGGCGAGCCACTTCCACAGCATGACGTAGATGACGACGGGCGTGATGCGCGGCAGGAGCCAGATGCCGCGAAAGATCGAGGCCGGCGTCGGAGGCATGTAATGCGTCCAGATGGCAAGCAGCAGCGCATAACCGACGTTGAAGAGCATCAATACTAGCGCGACATAGAGAACGGTATTGAAAAGCACACGCGCCATGTCGGGCGAGCTGGCCATGCGTGAGAAATTGTCGGTCGTCCAGGTCCAGCCGGTATAGGTGGTCTTGGCGACGGTTTCCTTCTGCTCCGGCGTCAGCTTGAAACCCAGACCGTCCAGCGACGAAAACAGCTGTTCCTTGCTGTCGAAGCGCGTGTTGAGGACGGAGCGGTTGAACTGTTCGGAGATCTGTTTGACCTCACGCGTCGAAGGGCGTTCTGCAAGATCCTTGATCATGCGTTCGACCTCGCGCCGCGTCGCAAAGATCTCGCCGGCGTGTTTGGCGCGCAACTCCGCCGCGATCGCAGGCGCAAGGCCGAGGCCCTCCACGGCCTTGAGGCCGGCTTCGTCGATCGTGTAGCGCGGCTCGGCCATCTCGGCCGCGATCTCCGGCATCGCCGATTTCAGCGTGATCAGCGAATTAGGTGCGATCTGATAGACGCCCCCTGAAATGCCAGTCGCCGTGGTCATGTTGGTCATGGAGAAGACTGCCGTCAGAACGACCGGCATCAGGAAAAACAGCACGATCATGACCGCCGCAGGCGCGATCATCACCAGTCCGAGCGTTCTGGACGTTTTCATGGAAGCCTCCTCGAAGGGATCGATCGGGCGGCGGGGTTGCCGCCGTCCGGAGGGATGCTTCGATCTCAGCGGATGACGATCTTGTCACCGAGCGTGCTTTTCAGCTCGCTTTCGGCATCGCCGATGGCGGCGTCGACGGTCTTGGCGCCGGTCCAGGAAGCTTCGAGGTTCTTCCACATGATGTTCCAATAGGTGCCGAAATCGGAATTGTTCGGCATCGCATTGGCATGCGGCAGCAGGCGTTCGGTGGCTTCGCGGGTCCAGCGGTCAGCCGAGTAAAAATCCACTTCAGACTCCGCCTCAGAAATGCCGAGATGGGCTGACTTGACCGCATGCAACGCATTGATGCGCGGCTCCGAGGCGATCGTGATCAGCTTGGCGGCGATATCGGTGTCCTCCTTGTCGTGGCCTGCGGTCAGGAGGTAGACGAGCGGATGCGTCAGCGTGTTGGCCTTGCCCCCTTCGCCGGCCGGGATCAGCGTGAAGATCACGTTGCCGAAGAAATCCTTGAGGCCTTCCTGATTGACGAGTCGGGCATAGTGCCAGGTGCCGCCGTCCCAGATGCCGGCCTTGCCGGTGGCGACTTCCTTCCACCACTGGTCGCCCGGCATGCCGATGTGGTTCTTCTTGGTGACGCCTGATTTAACAGCGTCGGCGAAGAACTGGTAAGTGCGTGTCATCGCAGCCTTGTCGAAAACAAGCTTGCCGCCTTCTTCCATCGTGCCGCCGAAGCTGGTGTAGAACTGCCAGTAATCCGGACCGTTGCTGGTGCGCGGATAAAAGCCGTAGCCGGGCTGGACGAGGCCCTTGTCCTGCATCTTCTTGGCGTCTTCGAGCAGGTTCTTCATCGTATACTTACCGTCCTGCACGTTCTGCGGCAGGGCGTCGAGATCGGCGTCACTGTAGCCGATCGCCTTCATATACGGTTTCCAGAAGAACATCGGCCGGGATTCGGCATCCTGCGGGATGCCGTAGACGGTGCCGTTGTAGGAGGCGATCTTCAGAAGATTTTCGTAGATGCCGTTCAGCGGCCAGGAGTCGAGGTCGACATAATCTTCGATCGGGACGATCAGGCCGGATTGCGACCAGGGCGCGATGTCCTCATGGCCGCTTACGACGATGTTCGGGGCGGTCTTGGCTTCTGCGGCAAGGGTGAGCGCCTGTTTGAAGTCTTCCCAGGCGCTATAGGGCTTCTTCTCGACGGTGATTTTCAGGTCTTCGCCCTTGAGGGCGGCTTCGCGCTGCAGCTGCTGCGCCGCGATCTCGATGGCATCGAGACGATAGACGTCGTTCGGGCCGGTGCCGCCGGCCCAGACGCTGATGGTAACATCCTTGGCGAATGCAAATACGGAGGTCGAGGCCAGGATGGCAGCCGCGATCGTAAGGGATTTCAACGTCGGCAAAATGGTCATCTTCTTCATCTCCCCAGAAGAGCAGTGTGAAGCCTCTTGACGGGTCATCACTGGTGTTGACGACCGCTTCGAGAGCCCGCGAAACGTGACAAGTCCCGCTCTATGGGCTTGATGTAACGGTCGAATGACAAAATTGAGCACGTGTGCAAAAATTATTATGACGATGTGCGCGGGACTTGCAAGCGGCAGTGTTCGACGGGCATCTTTTATGCTTCAAATTGCGGCTTTCCTGGTCTAGCATCGCCTCATGAGCCTTGAATCCGTCCGCGCCTTCCTCCGTGCTCACGCACCCGATATCGACATCATCGAAACCGCCGAGAGTTCCTCGACGGTTGCCCTTGCCGCCGAAGCCCATGGCGTCGAGCCCGCCCAGATCGCCAAAACGATCTGTCTGCGCGTCGGCGAACAGATGATGCTGGTGGTCGCCGGCGGTACGGCGCGGCTCGACAATCGCAAGTTCAAGGACACTTTCGGGGCCAAGGGGCGCATGCTCGATGCCGAAGAGGTGGTGGCGGTCACCAGCCACCCGGTCGGTGGTGTCTGCCCGTTCGGCCTGCCCGCGCCGCTGCCGATCTATTGCGATATTTCGCTGAAACGTTTCGATGAAGTGGTACCGGCGGCCGGCTCGACCAATTCGGCCGTGCGCATCGCTACGGGACGGCTGGCCGAGCTCACCGGCGCCAGTTGGGTCGATGTTTGTCAGTAAAACACTCGCAAAACTTCAAACAGAAGAAAGACGACCTATATTCTATCCCGACATGCCGTGATTGTGCATGACAGGAGACCAGGAATGCCGAGTGCCGTTTCGCGTTTTGCCAAGATGGCGGCCATTGCCGTACTGACGAGCGCTACCGTTTTTGCCACGATCAGCGATGCCGATGCGCGACGCGCCGGCGGCTTCGGCGGGTTCGGAAGCCGTGGCACCCGCACTTTCAGCGCGCCTCCGGTTACCCGTACGGCGCCTGCCCCGGCTGCCCCCATCGAACGATCGATGACGCCGCGCCCGCAAACGACGGCACCCTATAGCACGCAGCAGCCCGGCTACGCCCAGCAGCGCCCGGGTTTCTTCAACGGCTTCGGCCGTTCGATGATCGGCGGGCTGATCGCCGGCGGTCTCCTCGGCATGCTGCTCGGCCAGGGTTTCGGCGGCGGCTTCGGCTTCCTCGGCATGCTGCTGCTGATCGCTTTGATCGGCGGCGCCGTCATGCTTGCCATGCGTTATTTCGCCAACCGCCGCCAGCCTTCTTACGGCGCCAGCGGTCAGAGCCGGTCCTACGGCCAGTCCGTTAAAATGTCGCCCACGAACTCTTTGTCGTTCCAGATCCCGGCGATCGGCTCGGGCGCCGGTTACGGCGGACTGCCGCGCGGCAATCGCCTAAGCGACGAGATCGGGCTGGTCCAGGCTGATCTCGACCAGTTCGAGGAGTTGCTGACGAGCGTGCAGACCGCTTACGGCGCCGAAGATTACGGCGCGTTGCGCCGGCTGACGACGCCCGAGGCCATGTCCTACCTTGCCGAGGAACTGGGAGAAAACGCCACCAACGGCGTGCGCAACCGTGTCTCCGACGTCAAGCTGCTGCAGGGCGATATTGCCGAGGCCTGGCGCGAGAACGGCCAGGAATATGCGACGCTCGCTATGCGTTATTCCTCGATCGATGCGATGGTCGAACGCGACAGCGGTCGCGTCGTTTCCGGCGACGACCGCCGTCCGAGCGAAAGCACCGAGATCTGGACCTTCGTGCGCAGGCCGGGCGCGGACTGGAAACTCGCCGCGATCCAGGGCACCGGGCAGCGCGCCGCTTAAAGAAGGCTCTTATTCACGCCGCCCAGGCTGTCAATCAGCTTGGGCGGCATCTTCAATTCACCGCGACCGGCTTGGAGCGCATGCGGGAGACCGTCTCGCGCTCCGCCCGTTTGCAGCGCATCGGCGGCAGGCCGCGATCCATCAGGTCCATGTCCTCGAGCACCATGTCGCCCATCTTCTTGAAGGCGCTGTCGAGCGCTCCGGCCCGGTGCGCCGAGCGGATGAAGCCCTTCAGGCTGCGTACCGGATGATCAGGCGGCAGCGGCTCTTCAGGGTAGACGTCGCTTGCCGCGACGATATGGCCTGACGAAACAGCCGCCATCAATGCGTCGAAATCGACAACGTCGGCGCGGCTGAGCAGGATGAAGGCCGCTCCCCTGCGCATGCTGGAAAAGGCCTCGGTACCGAGAAATCCCCTGTTTTCGCTGGTGACGGCTGCGACGACAAAGACGAAATCGCTCTTCGTCAGGACATCCTCCAGGCTTGCGGGCTCGACGCCGTTTTCTTCGAGGATCGAGCGGGGCAGCCAGGGATCGAAGACCCGGATGCGCGCCCTGAAACCGGACAGCAAGCGGCGCAGCGCTCTGCCGAGATCGCCGAAGCCGACAATGCCGATCTCGGAACCGGCGATCAGCCGCGCGCTCGCATTGCCCTCCCCGCCCCAGAGCTCGCTGCCCTGGCGAAAGGCCACGTCGGCATCGACGATGCCGCGCGCCAGGGCCAGCGCAAAGCCGAGACCGATTTCGGCCACCGGCTCGGCGAAAACCTGGCCCGTCGTCACGACATGGATGCCGCGCTCGAACAGCACGTCATAGGGCATGTTGTTGAGAAGATTGCTCTCGACGTTGAGGATCGAGCGTAGAGCCGGCATTCTGGCGAGCGTTTCCGCCGAGAGCGGCGGCTGACCGATCACATAGCGCGCTCTGCCGAGAATTTCGTCGCCAAGCCCGGCGATGTTCTTCGGATCGGCTTCGACAACTTCGTATTTCGCCTGCAGTTCGGCGCGTGCCTTATCGCTGAAGATCAGATCGAGCGTGCGCGGCTCGGGCGCGCTGATCGCCAGCGGTCGTTCGGCATTTGTCATCGGCATCTCCTCCGTCGCGGCGGCTTGCGTTGCCGGCTGGAGAATTGATAACCTCCGACTGCGGTCGTTTCCAGTTGGCTGACGAGAAATTGCAGAGCGAACCGCGCACCGGTGCTGATCATGAGTGGCCGAAGCAATGGAAAGCGGCATTTGCCTATCAGATAAGCAATTGAATTCTCTGGCTATTCGTGGCTTTTTTGTTGACGGTCCGAACTGCCTGAATTAGCTTGAGGCATCCCGGCAGGAAGTCGAAGAATTGCAAAGGAAACGAACCATGAAGTCAGTACTTAAGAGCGGCCTGCTTGCCTTGGCTGCCGCAGCGCTACCGGCTGTCGCTTCCGCCCATCCTGCCGTCGGCGACGCTGCCGGCTTCAGCCACGGCTTTGCTCATCCGATCTCCGGCCTCGATCATGTCCTTGCCATGGTGATGGTCGGTGTGGTTGCTTTCCAGCTCGGCGGTCGCGCCATCTGGCTCTTGCCGTTGACCTTCGTCCTGATGATGGCATTTGGCGGTGCTCTCGGCGTTGCCGGCGTTGATCTTCCCTTCGTTGAGACAGGCATTGCGCTTTCCGTCGTCGTTCTGGGGGGCATGATTGCAATCAATGTCAGGGCGCCGCTGGCTACGGCGCTCGGCATGGCGGGTCTCTTCGCCATCTTTCATGGCCATGCGCACGGCGCCGAAATGCCGGACGACGCTGCCGGCGCCGCCTATGCTGCCGGCTTCATGATGGCAACCGGACTGCTGCATGGCGCCGGCCTCGCGCTTGGCTGCGTGATCGGCCGCGCCGGCGAACGCCAGGGCGTTTTCGTCACGCGGGCGGCCGGCGGCCTTGCCGCCATCTCGGGACTGGGCATCCTGGCCGGTCTGATCTGATCTGTCCGCATTTCGGCAAGAAGCCGATACGCAGCTGACGCACCTCGCTCGGACAATTACGCTCGGCATGCGCGATGCAATGCCGGACATAGTTTTCGCATTATTGCGCTGACGAACCGCGGAGTTGCGCCGCGTAATCCGCTGCGGCCAATCCCACGCGTGAATTGACAATATCCAAATTGACGCAGGCACCTCTTGCTGATTGTCGGCGGGAGGTAAAGCTCTGTATAGTGATTTCAGAAATTTCTGAAATCACAGACTCAACGGAAATTGACATGAACCTTCCGCCTCTCGTTCAGTCCTTTGTTCTCCATTTCGGGGAAATGGGATCGCGCTGGGGGATCAATCGCACAGTCGGTCAGATCTACGCCCTGCTATTCGTCTCCCCCGCCTCGCTCTGCGCCGAGGAGATCGCCGATTCCCTCAGCATCTCGCGCTCCAATGTGTCGATGAGCCTGCGCGAGCTGCAGGCCTGGAATCTCGTCCTTCTCAAACACAAGCCGGATGATCGCCGCGATTTCTTCACCACACCCGATGATGTCTGGCAGATATTGAGGACGCTTGCCGAGGAGCGGAAGAAACGGGAGGTCGACCCGACGCTGTCGGTTTTGCGCGAAATCCTGATGCAGCGCCCGGCAAGCGAAACCGAGCGCTATGCGCAGGAACGCATGGGCGAAATGCATACGCTGATCGAACAGCTGACGCATTGGTATGAAGACGTAAAACAACTTGAAACGGAAAGGCTCGCGACGCTACTCTCGCTGGGCGCGAAAGTGACAAAGCTTCTGGAGGCCAAGGACCGAGTCATCTCGCTCGGCCGCAGCCGCCGGCCGAATCCTGCGAACAAGAGTTAGCGGCATGGGCACTGCTTTCTTCGACGCGACAAACGAAGCGGATGGACGGCCGCGGGCTGGAAAGGTCGCGACACCACGCGCCGATGCGGGCAAAGGCCGGCTGCGCAATGCGGCGATGCTGCAGGCGCTGGCCGCCGTCATCTGGATCCCGCAGGCTGCGCTGCTGGCCGTCTCGGTTGGCCGTCTCGCCGGCGGCGGCGGGCAGCATGACGTTCTCTGGCCGGCCTTTGGCATTCTCGTTCTCGGATTGGTAAGAAGCTGTCTCGACGCGGCTGGGGGGCGCCTGGCCTTCCGCGCCGCGCGGAGCGAACTCAGCCGAAAGCGGCAGGCGGCGGCCGCTTCCCTCTCCTTGGCGTCGCCGGTCGACCGCGGCCGGCCGGCATCCGGCAAAGCCGCGAGTGTCATCGGCGAACAGGCTGAGCTCATCGTGCCCTATCTCGCCCGTTTCCAGCCGGCGCGGGTGAAAGCGAGCCTTGTGCCGCTCGTCATCCTTGTCTTTATCCTCGCCGTCTCCTGGATCGCCGCGCTGGTCCTGCTGTTTGCCGCGCCGCTGATTCCGATCTTCATGGCGCTGATCGGTTGGCGCGCCCAGGCGGCCAGCGAAAAGCAGCTTGTGGCGACCGGCGATCTCAACGGCTTCCTACTCGACCGCCTGCGCGGACTGACGACGATCCGTGCTCTGGATGCGGTCGATACAACGGCCCTGCGGCTGCGTCGCGAGGCGGAATCGCTGCGTGCGCGCACTATGTCCGTGCTGAAGATCGCCTTTCTGTCCTCGGCCGTGCTCGAGCTTTTGGCAGCGCTCGGCGTGGCTATGGTTGCCGTCTATGTCGGCTTCAGCCTGCTCGGCGAAATCCGTTTCGGCACTTGGACAGGACGGCTTGACCTGACAGAGGGACTGTTCATGCTGCTGCTGGCGCCGGCCTTCTTCGAGCCGCTGCGCGAACTCTCGGCCGTCTGGCACGACCGGGGGGCGGGGGAAGCGGCGCTGAAAGGCCTGGACGCGCTTGCCGCCGAAGGTCTGTCCATTCGAGGATTGGCCGAACCGGCGGCTCTCGCCAGCACCGAGGCGCCCGGCATCCGACTTGAAAATCTCGCCTTTGGTTACGGCGCCGACGAGCCGCTGATCCTCGACCGCTTCAACCTCGATATCGCCGCCGGCGAACATCTGGCGCTGCTTGGTGCCAGCGGCTCCGGCAAGTCAACGCTTCTTTCGCTGATAGCGGGACTGGCGCCCTGCGTCGGTGGCCGCATCGTCATCGGTGGCATCGAGCTTGGGGATGACACCGTCGCCACGCTGCGGGGCGCGATGGCTTGGATCGGCCAAAAGCCGCATATCTTTGCCGGTACCATCGCAGGCAATATCGCACTCGGCAGGCCTGGTATCTCGCGCGGCGACGTGGCGGACGCGCTTGCCGCCGCCAGCCTCGGAAAGGTTGCCGACGCTTATGGGGGCCAGCCGCTCGGCGAAGGCGGGATCGGTCTTTCCGGCGGCGAGGCGCTGCGGCTTGCGATCGCACGCGCTGCTTGCAATCCTGATCTGAAGATCATTCTGGCCGACGAGCCGACCGCGCATCTCGACGCGGACACGGCGGCTGATGTGACCGAGACCTTGCTCGCGCTGGCGCGGGGTCGTACCCTCATCGTCGCGACACATGATCCGCTGCTCGCCGCCCGCATGCACCGCGCCATCCGCATCGATGCGGATTTCGCCATGAGGGAGGCGGCTGAATGAGCTTCTTTGTTGCAGACATCAAGCCGATCCTTCGTCTGTTCTTGGCCGAACGTCGACGCGCGTTGTTTGTCGGCGCCGTGCTTTCGGCGGCAACGGTGACGGCAGGGGTCGCGCTGCTCGGACTCTCCGGCTGGTTCATCACCGCCACTGCCCTTGCCGGGCTATCGGCCGCGGCCGCCATGACCTTCGACGTTTTCGCACCGGCCGCGGGCATCCGCCTGCTCGCCGTCGTCAGGACGGCGGCACGCTACGGCGAGAGGCTTGCGACCCATGATGCAACACTCGGCGTGCTTGCCGCGCTGCGCGAAAGACTGTTTCGCGGCTTTGCCGAACCAGGTGCTGCCCGTGCTCTGGCGCACCGTCCGGCGAGACTGCTGTTCCGGCTGACGGGCGATATCGATGCGCTTGATTCCCTCTATCTCCGAATTCTCGTGCCGGCTGCTGTCGCGATCGGCGCAACACTGACTGCGAGCGTGGTGCTGGGCCTGATGCATCCCCCGTTCGGCCTGTGTTTCGGCCTCTTTCTCGCCGGAGCCGGCCTTGGCCTGCCATTGATCGCGGGCCGCGTTGCGCGCAAACCCGCCCGCAGGCGTGCCCATGGCATCGAGGCGCTGCGGTCACGGACGATCGATCTCGTCGCCGGCCAGACCGACCTGCTGATGGCCGGCCGGCTCAAGGCGCAGAGGAGCGCCATCGCGGATGCCGACAGTTACGCGGCTCAAGCCGATGATCGGTTGAACCGTGTCGAAACCGGTCTGACATTCGGTTTCGGCCTCGTCTCCACGCTCCTGCTGACGGCATCGCTGCTCACGGTGGCCGCGCTTGCGGAAACGAAAGCGATTAGCGCGCCGGTCGCAGCCCTCGGCCTGCTCGTCGCCTTCGCGGCGGTCGAACCCTTCGCGGCGCTCCGCCGCGGGGCTCTGGAACTCGGCCGAACGCTGCTGGCCGCAAAGCGGATCGCACCGCGGCTTGCCGTCGCTGATGAGACCCAACCGCCAGCGACGCCGCTGCCGGGACACGCCTTTTCTCTGGCTGGCGTGTCCGCCTTCCATGAGAATTCCGCCGTGCCGGCGCTGGAGGACATCGACCTGGTGCTCAAGCAGGGCGAACGCCTTGCCGTCATCGGCAGCAGCGGCGCCGGCAAGTCGAGCGTGCTCGCTCTGCTTTCCCGCGAGTTGCCGGCAAGCGCAGGAAGCGTCGCCGCGATGAGGGCGACCTTGCTGACGCAACGGACGGAACTCTTCGAGGATAGCCTGCGCGGCAACCTTCTTCTTGCGAACCCGGATGCGAGCGAGGACCGCCTTCGCGAAGCGCTCGCCGCCGCCGGCCTGCTTGCCGATATCGAGGCCATGCCAAAGGGGATCGACACAAGGCTCGGCGAGTGTGGGCTCGGACTTTCGGGCGGCCAGTCGCGCCGGCTGGCGCTTGCCCGGCTGTTCCTGCGCGACACGCCGCTCTGGCTGCTCGACGAGCCGACCGAAGGCCTCGACGGCGCCACCGCTCGCGATGTGCTCTCACAGCTGTCGTTAATGGCGGCAGGCCGCTCGCTGGTGATCGCCACGCATATCCGCCGCGAGGCTGCGGTTGCCGACCGCATCGCCGTCATCGAGGGCGGCCGTATTTCGGAAGTTTCGCGCCGTGGGGAGGCGGCGTTCGAAAAGGCGCTCGACCGGCTTCGATCGGACTGAGCAAGACCCGCATGCCCTCACCCGCCGGCCGGCGCTGAGGAACGCTCCGTACCCCGTGGGACCGTGGGAGAAAGACAATGGAACTAGATATCGTAGCACTTTCGCGCTTCCAATTTGCGCTGACGGCGCTTTACCACTTCCTGTTCGTGCCGCTGACGCTCGGCCTGTCCGTGCTCCTGGCGATCATGGAAACCGTCTATGTGATGACCGGCCGCCAGATCTGGCGGCAGATGACAAAATTCTGGGGCACGCTGTTCGGCATCAATTTCGTGCTCGGCGTCGCCACCGGCATCGTCATGGAATTCCAGTTCGGCATGAACTGGAGCTATTACAGCTATTATGTCGGCGACATCTTCGGCGCGCCGCTGGCGATCGAAGGCTTGATGGCCTTCTTCCTGGAGGCCACCTTCGTCGGGCTGTTCTTCTTCGGCTGGGACAAGCTGTCGAAGGTCGGCCATCTCGTCGCCACCTGGGCTGTGGCGCTCGGCTCGAATTTTTCCGCCCTTTGGATTCTCATAGCCAATGGCTGGATGCAGAACCCGGTGGGATCGGCACTCAATCCGCAGACGATGCGCATGGAGATCACAAGCTTCTTCGACGTCGTCTTCAACCCGGTCGCCCAGGCGAAATTCGTTCATACCGTGTCGGCAGGCTACGTCTGCGCTTCGATCTTCGTGCTCGGCGTCTCGGCCTGGTATGTGCTGAAGGGCCGGCATATCGAGCTTGCCAAGCGTTCGATGACGGTCGCCGCCTCCTTCGGTCTTGCCTCGGCGCTGTCCGTCGTCGTGCTGGGTGACGAGAGCGGTTATCTGGCAACCGAAAACCAGAAGATGAAGCTCGCCGCGATCGAAGGCATGTGGAAGACGGAGCCGGCTCCGGCCGCCTTCACCGCCTTCGGCTTTCCGGATCAGGAAGCGCGCGAAACACATTTCGCCGTGCATATCCCCTGGGTCATGGGCTTGATCGGCACACGATCGCTGACGACGGAAATACCCGGAATCGATAAGCTCGAACAGCAAGCCGAAGCCCGCATCCGCGGCGGCATCAGAGCTTACGATGCGCTTATGCAGATCCGCGCAGCGCCGACGCAGGATCAGGTTGCGCAGGAAGTGCGCACCTCCTTCGAGGATCTCGGCCATGATCTCGGTTATGCCCTTCTGCTGAAGCGTTATGTCGACGATCCCCGCCAGGCGACCGACGCGCAGATCGTTCAGGCGGCGCGTGATACGATCCCGCATGTGCCGACCCTCTTCTGGTCCTTCCGCATCATGGTTGGGCTCGGCATCTTCTTCATCCTGCTGACATCAACCTTCTTCTGGCTATCGGCGCGGCGCCATCTCGACAAATATCCGCTGCTGCTGCGGATTGCCGTGCTGGCGATCCCGCTTCCCTGGGTCGCCATCGAGCTCGGCTGGGTCGTCGCCGAATTCGGCCGCCAGCCCTGGGTGATCGAAGGCGTGCTGCCGACGGCGGCAGCCGTCTCCAGCCTCGGCGCCGGCACCGTGCTTCTGACGATCATCGGTTTTGCCGCGCTCTACACGGTTCTGATCGTCATCGAGATGAGTCTGATGATCAAGGCGATCCGCCAGGGACCGGAACCGGACGACGCGCCGCAAGCCGTGCTGATTTCCGAAACCCTCGTCCCGGCCGCGGAGTGACCTGTCATGATCCTTCACGAACTCCTCGATTATGAAACCCTGCGCGTCATCTGGTGGCTGCTGCTCGGCGTCTTGCTGATCGCCTTTGCGACGACCGGCGGCTTCGACCTCGGCGTCGGCACGCTCCTGCCCTTCGTCGCCAGGACCGATACGGAACGGCGCCTGGCAATCAACACCATCGGCGCAACCTGGGAAGGCAACCAAGTCTGGTTGATTCTCGGCGGCGGCGCCATCTTCGCCGCCTGGCCGCCGCTTTATGCAGTCTCCTTTTCGGGCTTTTATCTCGCAATGTTTGCGATCCTCTTCGCACTCATCCTGCGTCCGGTCGGTTTCAAATACCGGTCGAAGCGGGAAAGTGTCCGCTGGCGCTACGGCTGGGACTGGGCGCTCTTCATCGGCGGCTTCGTGCCGGCGCTGATCTTCGGCGTTGCCGTCGGCAATGTGCTGCAGGGCGTGCCCTTCCGCTTTGCCGACGATATGCGGATCTTCTACGAAGGCTCGTTCTTTGCCCTGCTCAACCCCTATGCTTTGCTCTGCGGCCTGCTCTCCGTCGCCATGCTGACGATGCACGGCGCGGCCTGGCTGGTGTTGAAGGCGAGCGGGCCGGTTGCGGAACGCGCCAGGAGTTATGGCAGCATCGCCGCCCTGGCGGCCATCGTGCTATTTGCCCTCGGCGGGCTCTTCCTATGGGTCGGCGTCAGTGGCTATCGCATCAGCAGCGATATCAGCCCGATCGGGCCTTCCAATCCGTTGCTGAAGACGGTGGTGCCTGAGAACGGCGCATGGCTTGCCAACTACACCGCCCATTCATGGATGATCGTCGCGCCCGTCCTCGGCTTTGCCGGTGCGGCATTGGCCTTCATCGCCATGCGGGCAAGGCGCGAGGTGATGACACTGCTTTTCAGTAAGATCGCGATACTGGGGATCATCTCAACGGTCGGCCTGTCGATGTTCCCGTTCATCCTGCCCTCCTCCCTCGATCCGCGCTCGAGCCTGACGGTTTGGGATGCATCCTCCAGCCACATGACGCTGTTCATCATGCTCGTGGTATCGGCGATATTCCTGCCGATCATCTTTGCCTACACCGCCTGGGTCTATAGGGTTTTGTGGGGCAAGGTCGACGAGAAATCGATCACAGACAAGAACAGTCACGCTTACTGAGGGAGACGAAACGATGTGGTATTTCGCATGGATTCTCGGCCTGCCGCTGGCAGCCGCCTTCGCTGTCCTCAACGCCATGTGGTACGAGCTGATGGACGACGCAGCCGGAAGAAAGGCGTCCGAAACGCGCAAATAAATATGCGAAGGGCGCGGCTTCGAACCGCGCCCTTTCCCTGTTTTATCAGCCTTCCAGCCACTTCACCTGATCGGGTGTCAGCTTGATGTCGAGCGCCGAGAGGCTGTCCTCCAGCTCGGCGATGGTGCGCGGCCCGATCAATGGAATGACCGGGAAAGGCTGGGCGATCACATAGGCGAGCGCGATGTGGATCGGGTTGCGGCCGAGCTTGTTGGCAAGCTCGATGGCGCGGTCGCGGCGCCCGAAATTGCGCTCGGAATACCAGACCCGCACGATCTCCTCATCGTCCCGCTTGTCGCGGCCAGCGCGGTCGGTGAAGAAGCCGCGGCCCTGGCTCGACCAAGCGAAGTTCGGGATCTGCTTGTCGTTAAGCCACGTCTTCCAGTCGTCGTCGGAGGCGGCGACGCAGCCGGCCCAGATCGGATCGAGCATCTCAGCAAGCGAGAAGTTGTTGGAGAGCGCTGCCGGTGCCCTCTTGCCGGTCTTTTCGGCATAGGCGATCGCCTCGTCGAAACGTGCGCGCGTCCAGTTCGAGCCGCCGAAGATGCCGCGGATGCGGCCGCGTTTGACCTCGGCATCCATGGCATCGACGAATTCGCCGACAGGCACGTCGGTATTGTCGCGATGCATGAAATAGATGTCGACATAGTCGGTCTTCAGCCGGGCGAGCGACTGGTCGAGCTGCTTTGCAATCATGTCGGGATAGCAGAGCGGCGAATGCGCGCCCTTGCCGATCAGCACGATCTCCTCGCGCGGCACCTTGCGGCTGGTGTGCCAGTCCCCGAAGATCGCCTCCGTCTTGCCGGCGCCATAGACAAAAGCCGTATCGAAGGCGTTGCCGCCGGCTTCGTAGAAGGCGTCGAGCGTCAGGGAGGCGGCGGCAAAGTTCGGGAAGAACTCGAAGCCGAGGGTCACGACCGAAGCCGGCTTGGAGATGCCCGGAATCTGTCGCTGCGGAATGCTGTTGCCGCGCGTGACCGCGCCGCCTGATATATTGGCCGTGCGTTTGGCGGCTTTTTCGACGCCATATTCGAGCCCGACCGAGGCGCGCCACTGGTCGAGCACGCGCAGGTTTCCGATCGAATCGGCCCAGCTCATGCCTGGAGAACTGAACTCGGTTCTGCCGGCCCGGATCGCATCGCCCGCCGCGTCCGCTTCGAAGGAATAGAGCCAGCGCTCTTCCTTGACCTCTACCGTCTCCTGTTTGCCGCCCTTGAAGATCTCGATCTTGCCGACGCCGCCCTTGTGGCCGGAGGCGAACCAGAAATCCGCGACCTCGATCCGGCCTTCGGAGCCGATGATGCGCAGCACATTGTCCTGCTGAGCCATGATCGAGCAGGAGACTTCGGCGATGATCTCGTTCGGGAACTTGAGCACGGCCGACGCCCATTCGTCGACGCCGCTCTCTCCGAGATGGGCGACGCCCGACACCTTCTCCGGCTCGAGGAAGGCTTTGCCTTCCGCGGCGCCAGAGATCAACCGCGCCATGGAAACAGGATAGCCGCCGACATCGAGAATGCCGCCGCCGGCGGTATCATTGGCGAAAAGCCGATGCTCCGGCTTATAGCTGCCCATGTTGAAGCCGAAGCTCGAACGGATGATGCGGATCGTGCCGATGACGCCGCTCTTGATGAGCTGAACCAGCTTTTCCGTCTGCGGATGCACCCGGTACATGAAAGCTTCGCCAGCAAAGACGCCGGCTTTCTTGGCTTCGTAATAAACGGCTTCGGCATCATAGGCCGAAAGCGCGATCGGCTTTTCCACCAGGATGTGCTTGCCGGCGCGCGCCGCCTTGATCGCCCATTCGGCATGGCCGGTATGGGGCACGGAAATATAGACCGCATCGACTTCGGGGTCGGAAAGCAGCGCCTCGTAACCATCGACGATGCGGGCGCCCGGGAAGTTTTCGGCAAGTCCCAGCTTGGAAGGGTTGCGGGTGGCGATCGCGACCAGTTTGCCGGTGCGCGAGTGGGCAACGCCATCGGCAAAGGTGCGAGCGATGGTGCCGGGGCCGATGATGCCCCAGCGGATCGGTTGATCTGAAGTCATGGAAACCTCTTTCGTCTTTCTGCCTTGGGATTGCGGTTTAGCGGAGCCGTTTGCCAGCGCCGTCGAAAAGGAATGTGCGGCTGGCGGGAAGGCCGACGGTCAGCGTCTCGCGATTGCCTGATGTGCGCGATTCCGGCCGCTCGATGATCAGCTGTTCGTCGCCGACGGCGGCATAGATGTAGCTGGTATTGCCGAGGTGTTCGGCGACATCTATGGCAACGGTAAGATCGGTATCGCCGGCACCTGCATCGACGAAATGTTCGGGCCGGATGCCGAGGGTCACTTTCGCACCGGTTTCGATGCGATCGGCGACGGACAGCGGCAGGCGCGTCGCCGGATTGCTCTCCAGCGCGATCACCGCCCTGCCCGGCTGCGCCTCGACGACCGCGGCTTTCAAGAAATTCATCTTCGGCGAGCCGACGAAACCGGCGACGAACTGGTTGGCCGGATCGTCATAGAGGTCGAGCGGCGCGCCGATCTGCTCGATGTTGCCGGCGCGCAGCACGACGATGCGGTCGGCGAGCGTCATCGCTTCCGTCTGATCGTGGGTCACGTATATCATCGTCGTGCCGAGCTGTTTGTGCAGCCTTGATATTTCCACACGCATCTGCACGCGCAGCTCTGCGTCGAGGTTCGATAGGGGTTCGTCGAACAGGAAGACCTCAGGTTCGCGCACGATGGCGCGCCCGATGGCGACGCGCTGCCGTTGACCGCCGGAAAGCTGTTTCGGCCGCCGTTTCATCAGTTCGGTGATCTGCAGGATATCGGCGACATGGCTCACGCGCCGCTCGGTATCGGACTTCGGGTTGCCGTTCATGCGCAAGCCGAAGCTCAAATTCTCCTCGACCGTCAGATGCGGATAGAGCGCATAGGATTGGAAGACCATGGCGATGCCGCGATCGGCCGGCTCGACGTCGTTGACGACCTTGCCTCCGATCCGAAGCTCGCCCGATGTAATATCCTCGAGACCGGCGATCATCCTCAGCAGCGTGGACTTGCCACAGCCGGAAGGGCCGACGAAGACGACGAATTCGCCGTCCTTCACCTCCAGATTGGCGCCATGGATGATCTCGAAGCCGCCGAAGCGTTTGACGATGTTGGTCAATGAAAGCTCTGCCATTCGGCTTCCCCGATTACTTGATTGCGCCGGCCGCGATGCCGGCGATGAAATGGCGCTGGAGCGCCACGAAGACGACGAGGATCGGCGCCGTCAGCAGCACCGCGCCGGCCATGATGCCGCCCCAGGACACCTTGGTGAGGCCGATCAGCGTTCCCAATGCCACCGGCGCCGTCATCATCCCCGGTCTGGAATTGATGAGCAGCGGCCAGAGGTAATTGTTCCACGAATGCAGGAAGAGAATGATCGCCAATGCCGCCATGGTCGGACGCGCCAGCGGCAGGGCGATGCGCAGGAAGATCTGCCATTCCTTGACCCCCTCGACGCGGGCCGCGTCGAAGAGCTCGCCCGGCATCATCGAGAAAGACTGCCGCATGAATAAGACGCCGAGGGAATTGAAGAGCGGCGGCACGATCAGTGCCACCCAGGTGTTTGCCAGCTTGAACTCGCGCGCCACCATGATGAATTGCGGGATGACGACCACGGAGAACGGCAGTGTGATCGTACCGAGGATGATGGCGATGACGACGGAGCGGCCGACAAAACGGTAACGTGCCAGTGCCCAGCCGGCCATCGACGTCAGCATCACCGAGAGCACGGTATAGATAAGCGCCACGCCGATGGAGATCACCATTGCGCCAACGAAATCGGTATCGGCCTGCAGATTTTTGAAATTCTCGACGAAGTTGGTCGATGGCCACAGCACGATCTCGGGATTGAAGATGCCGTTGTCGGGCATTGTCGAGAAAACGAACATCATCCACAGCGGAAACAGCCAGATCAGCGCCAGCGGCGCCAGCGCGGCGTGCAGCGCGATCTGACGGATGAGAAGGGATTGCGACTTGGATCTCATTTCGGGTCCCTCCCGATCCAGAGATTGAAAAAGGAGATCACCACGGCGAGAGCGGCCATCGTATAGGCGATCGCCGAGGCATAGCCGAAGTTCAGCGAGGTGAAACCCTGGCGGTAGAGGAAGAGGCCGAGTGTCTCCGTGCCGCCGCCCGGACCACCGCGATTGGTGATGAGGAAGGGTTCGGTAAAGAGCTGCATGGTGCCGATCACCGAGAGCACCACACAGAAGAGGATGATCGGCTTTAAGAGCGGCAGGGTGATGTGGAAGAATTGTTGTGCCTTGTTCACCCGGTCGAGCGTCGCGGCCTCGTAGACATCGTCGGGGATGGCCTGCAGGCCGGCCAGGATGATGATGGCGTTATAGCCGGCCCAGCGCCATGTGACGGCGAGGATGATTACGCCCATTGCGGCATTGGCGTTGTCGAACCAGGAGATCGGGCTGAAGCCGACCGCTGAGATCATCTTGTTGACGATGCCGAAATCGAGGCTGAACATCAGCCGGAACACGGCCGCGTAGGCAACCTCACCGACGACGACGGGGGCAAAGAAGGCGAAACGGAAAAGCGGGCGCGCTTTCAGGAGCGGCGAATTGAGCAGTACGGCCATGACGGTGGCCAGCGCGATCATTACAGGCACCTGGATCACCAGGATGATCAGCGTGTTGTACAGAGCATTATAGAAGGCAGGGTCGTAGAAGAGCCGGCCCCAGTTGGCCTGGAAACTGTATTTCCACGGATTGATGCGCGTGTTCTGAAAGGAAATCAGGAACGAGTCGATGATCGGCCAGACCCAGAAGGTGGCGAAAACAAGCAGATAGGGGGCGAGGAACGCATAGGCGCTCCGGGTTCTGAACGGCATCGAGCCTCCTCCTCACGAACGAATGAATGACCGGGCGGTTGCAAGCCGGGAGAAAGCCGGGCGCGGGAAGCGCCCGGCATCGTCATTCATTGCGCGATCGGAAGTCCGGTTGCGGAAGCGATCTGCTTGGCGGCATCGTCGAGAGCCGCTTTCGCGTCGGGGTAGCCGCCCGCGAAGAATTTCGCCTGCGTTGCCTTGAAGATGCCTTCGGCATCGCTCTGGAAGGCGGTGCCGCGGCTCGGCACGATCTTCGGCAGTGTCGCGAGGATGTCGGCCCAGACTTTCTGGCCGCCCCAATAGGGCTGCGCCTCGTTGACGAAAGAATCCTTTTCGGCAGAAAGCAGCGACGGCACCAGACCGAATTCCTTCAGCATGGTGACCTGACCTTCATTCGTGCCGAGGGCGTAATTGACGAATTTCCAGGCGGCATCCTTGTTTGCGGAAGTCGCCGAAATGGCGAGCGAGGAACCGCCGAGGTTGGCGGCATGCGGACCATCGGCCGTCAGGCTCGGCATTCTGTAAACGCCCCACTTGCCCTTGAGGTCAGGCGAGGTCGAGCGCACGGTGCCTTCATACCAGCCGCCATAGAGCTGGCTTGCGGCCTTGCCGGCGGTATTAGCCTGGATCTTCTCGTCCCAGTTGGCCGCCGTCAGCGTGCCCGCATCCTTCATCTCTTTCACCTTTTGCAGCGCGGCGACGCAGGCCGGCTGATTGATGGTGATGTTCTGGCCGTCGGTCGAGAAATAGCCGCAGCCCTGTTCGTTGGCGATCATGCGGAACCATTCGCTGTCGCCGTTGAAATCCGCCTGCGCCATGACGACGCCGGGATTGGCGGCGGAAATCTTCTTGCCGGCCGCGATGAAATCGTCCCAGGTGCTGATCGTGCTCGGATCGACGCCGGCCTTTTCATACATGTCGCGGCGGTAGAAAACGGCGACGGGGCCGGAATCCCACGGCATGGCATAGGCGACATCGCCGACCTCAAGTTCGGTGCGCTTGAAGTCGGGGAACTTCGCCTGGATATCGGCCGTGTAGCCGAGCTCCTTCAGATTGGCGAAGCAATCGGGGAAACGGCTCCAGAAGATTTCAGCCTCGAAATTCTCGATGCTGACAATGTCGGGCAAGCCGTCGCCGCCGGCAGCGCAGGCCGCGAGCGTCTTGTCGAAAACCTGGCTGTTGCCAAGGTCTTCGACGGTGACCTTGATATCGGGGAATTGTTTGTTGAAACCGGGCAGCGTGGATTTCAACGCCGATGCGGCGACATTCCAGCTCCAGATTGTGAGATTGGCCGACTCAGCGAAGGCGGAGCCGGAAGCAAGCAGTGCGACAGCTGCGGTCGCAGCGAGAAGTTTGAAGCGCATTGAAAATCCTCCCTTTTCAATTGCCGATCTTTCACGAACGCGGTTAGACTATCCGCAAGGGAGCGGCTGTCTCCTAAAAAGGGAATATGGATTTGGCGGAAAGTAAGGTCGGCACGGCTGCAATCTATCAGCCCGGCGCAAGCAGCATCGAGGGTTCGCCGACGGCGCTGCAGATGTTTCATGCCCATCCGCTCGTCATGGCCATGCCGCACTGGCATGCGCAGGTCGAGGTCAATTACGTCATGCGCGGCACTGTTCATTATCGGATGAGCGACCACGAATTCCGGCTGAGCGCCGGTCAAATGTGCCTGTTCTGGGGCGGGCAGCCGCATCAGATGGACGAATCCTCGGATGATTCGCTCTATGCCGGCGCCCATCTGCCGCTCATCTATTTCTTCCGGCTGCGTCTGCCGATCAGCATTTCCAGCCGGCTAATGAAGGGCGAGACGCTGTTGACTTCGGCAACCGATGCCGCCGACAACGAGAACTTCGCCCGCTGGTCTCGCTATTCCAAGTCTGGCGATTCCGCCAAGGCCCAGCACGCAGTCGACGAACTGCTGCTGCGCATCGAGCGCATCGCGCTCGAACCCTATTCGATGACGACATCGAAAACGGCCGTCAGCCTGGAAGGCGATCAGCCGCAACCCAACTCCTCGCGCAGCGTCGCGCGCATGTGTGATTTCATCGCCGCCAATTTTCTGCAGGACATCGATTCGGTCGATATCGCCCGCGCCGCCGATCTGCATCCGAAATATGCGATGAACCTTTTCAAGCGATCGACCGGCATGACGCTCAGCAAATATGTGACGCTGCTCAGGCTGTCGCGCGCCCAGGCGATGCTGATGAGCGAAGGTGCCAACGTTCTGCAGGTGGCGATGGACAGCGGCTTCGGCTCGATCAGCGCCTTCAACAAATCCTTCCGCCACATCGCCGGCATGTCGCCGTCCGATTTCCGCCGCGACATCCGGCTGGTGACGACGATGCCCGCCGGCGCCTTCCGCAATTAACGCACGCTCCGCCTCATCGCCCGTCAGGGAGGATGCCAAGCGCCGCCCGGCATCCTCCGCTTGATCATTCAGCGGCTGCCAGCCGCGCGCTGTTCTTCCGGAAGCCAGGAGCGATAGAGCGGATGATCGGCGGCGATCGGCATCGGCGTCGGCTGGCCGGTGCGCTGGGAGAAATAGGCAGCCGTCACCAGCTCCAGCGAATTGCGGGCATCCTGCAACGTCACCGGCGGTTCCGTGTCCTCGACGATCGCCTTGTGGAAGAGCTCGAACTGGCGGGTATAACCATCTTCGCCCGGCACATAGGCGGCGAGCGCCGCATCGACCCGCGCCTGGTGTTCTTCGGTTCCGGCGGTAAAGACCCAGGGATCGCGGCCCATCGTATAGGGTTCGAGGATGCTTTCGGCGACGAGATCGCTGAAGCAGAAACGCAGCCGCGAGATTTCCTTGCGTGAGCCGAGCGTCATCGACAGCGTCGCCAGCGAACCGTTCTGCATCTTCACCGAAAGAGCGGCCGTATCCTCGACCTCGATCGGATTGACCAGCGTCGCGCCATAGGAAAACACCTCGGCGCAAGGGCCGTGCACGTAGTTCAGCATGTCGTGGGCGTGGATCGCGTGGCCGAGAAGGCCGCCGCCGAGTTCACTCGCCCATTTGCCGCGCCACGGCACGGCATAATAATCCGGACCGCGCCACCAATGGGTCTCGATCGTCGTCAGGAACGGCTTGCCGGCGAGGCCCTTCTCGATCAACAGTTTCAACTTCTGCAGGCCGGAGCCGTAGCGATACTGAAAGATCGGCATCAGCTTCCGGCCGGGGAAGCTGGTGAGGATGCGGCCCATCTCGTCGACCTCGGCAATCGAGCCGAAGAGCGGCTTTTCGCAGATCACATGCTTGCCTGACACAATGCCTTTGCGGCAGAGCTCGAAATGCGAACTCGGCGGCGTCGAAATGTCGATGATGTCGAGATCGTCCCGGGCAAACAGCGAATCCGCATCCTGCGTATATTCCCGAATGCCGAATTCGTCGCACAGCGCCCGGCCGCGATCCTCGTCCAGCGAGCAAAGGACGGGAACCTCGAAGAGATCCTTGTTCCAGCCGAAGCCGGTCAGGTGCCGCGCGGCGATGCCTGCGCCGATGACGCCGACGCGTAATTTTCTGGCCATGATATCCTCCTCAGCGGGCGCCGATGCGCGCGGCCTTCGTCTGGGCTTCGAGCGAAAGGCGGCAGACTTCGAAAACGTGATCCTGCGTCATCGCCGTCTGCGTGCGGTTCGCGACATCGGCAGTGAACGCGTCGAAATAGTCGAGCTTCTCACCGCTGCAATCGATATGGGTCATTTCCTTGCCATTGACGAGGAAGAGGTGATCCTTGCCCGGCCGGCCGGCAATATCGATATATTTGCGAAGCTCGATATAACCCTCTGTGCCCAGGATGGTAAGACGGCCGTCGCCCCAGGTCGGCAGCGCCTCCGGCGTGAACCAATCGACGCGAACGTAGCCCGCCGCCCTGTCGGAGCGCAGCAGCACCTCGCCGAAATCCTGGAAGGCGGGTTTATCGGGCATGCCGAAGTTGCCGATCGAGCTGGCGATGACTTCGCCCGAGGTCGAGCCGGTATAGAACAGGAATTGATCGACTTGGTGCGAGGCGATGTCGACGATAATGCCACCGAAGGCTTCGGGCTCGAAGAACCAGTCGGGACGTGTCGGCAGCTGCAGCCGGTGCGGACCGACGCCAAGCGTCTGAATGACCTTGCCGATCGCGCCTTCCTTTACCAGCTTGCCGGCCTTGACGGCGGAGCGCACGCAATGGCGCTCGGAAAAGCAGATGGAGAAGATTTTGCCGGTCTCGGCAACGGTGCGCTTGACCTCTTCGAGCTGGGCAAAGGTCGTCACACCAGGCTTGTCGGTCATCAGATCCTTGCCCGCTTTCATCGCGCGGATGGCAAGCCCGGCCCGGTCGCGCGGAATGGCGGAAATGCAGATGACGTCGATCGACGGATCGTCGAACAGTTTCTCTCGGTCGATCTGCGGTGCATCGGGATAGGTCTTCTCAAAGGCTTCCCGCAACGCCGGCACGGAGGTCTGCGGGCAATAGCCGACGAACTCGCCGCCTGCGGCGAGCAGTCCCTTCACGTGATCGAACGTATGCCCATGGTCGATTCCGACGACGGCAAATCTCAACATCGCTGCAATATCCTCCCGGGATTTTCGTGCGGCCGGCTGATGCCGGCGTCCTCCATCTCGGCCAAAACAGATAACGAAAGCGGGCTGCTGTCAAGGCGAGTTGCGGGATGAAATCGTTGGTGCTCATATCTAAATGTTTGTAAAATAACGACTATTATGTATCTAAATAGTTATTTGTGGCCTTCGTTCGAATGGATGCAGGCAGTTCCTCTTTTCGATCCAATCCGGCAAAAGTCTTTTTCCCCCGCCTATCTTGCTCCATTCGGCCGAATGTGATCGATTTCGGCCGCCGCCGGGATGGAGGGCGGCAATGATCTCGGAATTCTTTCAAGAGCGCTCGCCGCTTGCCTGTGACGGAGGATCACCATGACTCATCCCCTTCTCGATGCTGCCGTTTCCGGCGGAATTTTTGTTGGCCGCGTCTGGAATCCCGAAGTTGCCGGCCCGAGCATCGTGACCCTTCGCGACGGGATGCTCGTCGACATCACCTCGCACGAGGCGCCGACACTGAGCGCCCTCTTCGAGACGCAGGATGCTGCGGGCTTCGTCCGAGCCGCAAATGGCAAGGCGATCGGTTCGCTGGAGGAGATTGCCGCCAACAGCACCGGAAAACCGGATGCTGGACGGCCCTGCCTGCTTGCGCCCGCCGACCTGCAGGCGGTCAAGGCCTGCGGCGTCACCTTTGCCCAGTCGATGATCGAGCGCGTCATTGAGGAGAAGGCGGCCGGCAATCCCGATCGCGCCGCTTCGATCCGCGAGCGCGTCAGCGCGCTGATCGGCGGCAGTCTCACCAATCTCAAGGCCGGTTCGCCCGAGGCCGCCAAGGTCAAGCAGGCGCTGATCGACGAAGGCATGTGGTCGCAATATCTCGAAGTCGGCATCGGTCCCGATGCCGAGGTCTTCACCAAGGCACCGGTGCTCTCTTCCGTCGGTTGGGGTGCCGATGTCGGCCTGCATCCGATCTCGACCTGGAACAATCCGGAGCCGGAAATCGTGCTCGCGGTCAACAGCCGCGGCGAGATCAAGGGTGCGACGCTCGGCAATGACGTCAATCTTCGCGATGTCGAAGGCCGCTCGGCCCTCTTGCTCGGCAAGGCCAAGGACAACAATGCCTCCTGCTCGATCGGTCCGTTCGTCCGGCTGTTCGATGCCGGTTACGGGCTCGACGAGGTACGCAAGGCCGAACTCGATCTAAAGGTAACCGGGCAGGATGGCTTCGTGCTGCATGGCAAGAGTTCGATGTCGCAGATCAGCCGCGACCCGACCGATCTCGTCAAACAGACGCTTGGCCCTCATCATCAATACCCCGATGGTTTCATGCTCTTCCTCGGCACGTTGTTTGCGCCGACGCAGGACCGTGACGCGCCGAAGCAAGGCTTCACGCACAAGATCGGCGATGTCGTCGAGATTTCGTCGGCCGGGCTCGGCGCGCTCGTCAATACCGTGCGCCTCTCCACCGAATGCCCGCCCTGGACGTTCGGCATATCGGCGCTGATGCGCAACCTTGCGACGCGCGGGTTACTCTAAGCAAAGTGCGCAGCGGTTTGCCTCCGGCTGCGCAGATTTTATGAATTACTGGTTTCGCCGTTTGCCCTCGAGCAGGTCGAGAACGGAGTTCGCCGCTTCCAGAACGTTCGTGCCTGGGCCGAACACGGCCGCAACGCCGTGTTCGTGGAGGAATTCATAGTCCTGCCGCGGAATGACGCCGCCGCAGACGACGATGATATCGTCACCACCCTTTTCCCTGAGCCTGTCGACCAACTGCGGCAGCAGCGTCCTGTGGCCTGCGGCGAGCGACGAGACACCGACGACATTGACCTTGCGATCAAGCGCCAACTCGACAGCCTCGTCAGGCGTCTGAAACAGTGGACCGGCGAGCACGTCGAAGCCGATATCGCCGAAGGCCGAGGCGATTACCTTGGCGCCCCGGTCGTGCCCGTCCTGACCGAGCTTGGCGACCATGATTTTCGGCCGGTATCCCATCGCTTCCGTCACCTCTGCCATACGCTCCCTCAGGACGGCAAGTTCCGGCTCGTTGTCATAGGCCTCGCCATAGACGCCCTTGATGACATCAGGTGTCGCGGCGTGATCGCCAAAGGCGGCGCGCATCGCATCCGATATCTCGCCGACAGTGGCGCGGGCCCGTGCCGCCTCGATGGCGGCGGCCAGCAAATTGTCTTTGCCGCTGCGTGCGGTTTCTGCCAGGGCGGCCAGCGTTTCGCGCACGGCGCTGCTGTCACGCCGCCGCTTCGTCTCCTCGATGCGGCGGATCTGCGCGGTGCGCACCGCGCTGTTGTCGATTTCCAAAATGTCGATCGGCTGTTCGTTGTCGAGCCTGTAGCGATTGACGCCGACGATGACCTCCTCGCCCTTGTCGACGGCCGCCTGGCGGCGCGCCGCTGCTTCCTCGATTAGCCGCTTTGGCAGACCTTCGTTGACAGCCTTCGTCATGCCGCCGATCGCTTCCACCTCCTCGATCAGCGCCCAGGCCTTGTCGGCAAGTTCCTTCGTCAGGCTCTCGACATAATATGAGCCGGCCAGCGGATCGACCACCTTGGTCACGCCGGTTTCATGCTGGAGGATCAGCTGGGTGTTGCGGGCGATGCGGGCGGAGAATTCCGTCGGCAGCGCGATCGCCTCGTCGAAGGAATTGGTGTGCAGCGACTGCGTGCCGCCAAGCACGGCCGACATCGCCTCGAAAGCGGTGCGAATGATGTTGTTGTAGGGATCCTGCTCCTGCAATGAGACGCCGGAGGTCTGACAATGGGTGCGAAGCATCAGCGAGGATGCCTTCTTCGGCTGGAACTCCTCCATGATACGGGTCCAGAGCAGCCGGGCGGCGCGCAGCTTTGCCGCCTCCATGAAAAAATTCATGCCGACCGCAAAGAAGAAGGAGAGTCTTCCGGCAAAATCATCGACGTTGAGACCCTTGGCGATCGCCGCCCTGACATATTCGCGGCCGTCGGCCAGCGTGAAGGCAAGCTCCTGGACCAGTGTCGCGCCGGCCTCCTGCATGTGATAGCCGGAGATCGAGATCGAATTGAATTTCGGCATCTCCCTTGCCGTATAGTCGATGATGTCGGCAACGATCCGCATCGAAGGTTCGGGCGGATAGATATAGGTGTTGCGGACCATGAACTCCTTGAGGATGTCGTTCTGGATGGTCCCCGACAGCTCGGCCCTCGGCACGCCCTGCTCTTCGCCGGCGACGATGAAGGAAGCGAGGATCGGAATGACGGCGCCGTTCATGGTCATTGAAACCGACATGTCGCCAAGCGGAATACCGTCGAACAGGATTTTCATATCCTCGACGCTGTCGATCGCGACGCCCGCCTTGCCGACATCGCCCTCGACGCGAGGATGGTCGCTGTCATAACCGCGATGGGTGGCAAGATCGAAGGCGACCGACAGGCCCTTCTGGCCGGCTGCGAGATTGCGGCGATAAAAGGCGTTCGATTCCTCGGCTGTGGAGAAGCCGGCATATTGGCGGATCGTCCATGGCCGGCCGGCATACATCGTCGCGCGCGGTCCGCGGGTAAAGGGTGCAAAACCGGGCAGCGAGCCGAGATGCGCGGCGCCCTCGAGATCCTCGGCGGTATAAAGCGGCTTGACAGCGATGCCTTCCGGCGTCTGCCAGGTCAGTGTCTCGGGTGAGGCGCGCAGTTCCTTCTGCGCAAGCTCCGCCCAATCCGACAGCGTCTTCTTCGTCATGCGTTCCTCCGGCTGCTTCATCGCCACCTTATCACTTCACAGGTGGCTGATGCGATACGGCCTTAGGACAATTAAAGCAGCCGCACGCCTGCGGTTTTGACCTATCTGTGGTCGAGCTTGGCGACCAGTCGGTCGCCGAGCCACTGGATGCCGCAGACGAGGATGACGAGGACGGCGACCACTGCGATCATGACATTGGTTTCGAAGCGCTGATAGCCATAGCGAATGGCAAGGTCGCCGAGGCCGCCGGCGCCGATCGCGCCTGCCATGGCCGAGGCGCCGATCAGCGTCACCAGCGTGACGGTGAAACCGGCGACGATGCCAGGCAGCGCTTCAGGCACCAGCACCTCGCGGATGATGGTCCAGCGATTGCCGCCCATGGCGCGGACGGCATCGATCAGCCCGCGGTCGACCTCCCGCAACGATACTTCGGCGATGCGCGCGTAATAAGGTGTCGCGGCGATGGCGAGCGGCACGATGGCCGCTCCGGTGCCGAGCGCGGTGCCGACGATCAGCCGCGTCAGCGGGATCAGCGCCACCAGCAGGATGATGAATGGCACCGAGCGGAAGCCGTTGATGACGGCGCCGAGCATGCGATTGATCCAGAGATTTTCGGCGATGCCGCCGCGCGCCGTGACGACGAGGGCAAGGCCGAGCGGCAGCCCGGCGAAGAGCGAAATCACCCCCGAGGCGACAGTCATCAGGACCGTCTCCCAAAGCGAGCGAAGAAGCAGTTCAAGCATGATCGGTGTCATAACCAAGCACCTCCACCCGGGCAGACCGGGCTGTCAGGAATTGTTCGACCTTTCCGGCGAGCGCGGGGTCGCGCGCGGGGACGGCGATGAAGAACCGCGCCACCGGCTGGTTCTGGATATGGTCGATGCCGCCATGGACGAGGCGGAAGGAATGCGGCAGCATCGCCGAGAGTTCCGCAAACAGCGCCCCTTGCGCTTGCGGCCCGGCGAGATCAACACTGAGGATCACTTCGCTGCCTGTCTTCGCCGACAGCCGGCCGAGAATGTGATCGGGAAGTTGCGGGCGGATGCCGCCCAGCAAGCTCCTGGTGATGTCGGTCTGCGGATTGGCGAAAACCGACCAGACCTGGCCCTCCTCGACGATCCGCCCGGCATCGATGACCGCGACCCGATCGGCAATGCCGCGCACCACTTCCATCTCATGGGTGATCAGCAGAATGGTCAGTCCGAGCTTACGGTTGATATCCCTGAGCAGCGCCAGAATCGATCGTGTTGTCTCCGGGTCGAGGGCCGATGTCGCCTCGTCCGACAGCAGCAGTGCCGGGCGTGCTGCCAGGGCCCGAGCGATGCCGACGCGTTGTTTCTGGCCGCCGGAGAGTGATGCGGGATAGGCTTGCGCCTTGTCGGCAAGCCCGACGAGCTCGAGCAGTTCGTGGGCCCGCTTCACGCGTTCGGCCTTGGCAACACCCTCGATCTTCAGCGGCAGCGCGACATTGTCCTCGACCGTTTTGGCGGACAGCAGGTTAAAGTGCTGAAAGATCATGCCGATGCGGCGGCGCAGCGACTGCAGCTCCTGCTCCTGAAGTCGGGTGATATCGCGGCCCTCGATGCGGATCTCGCCGCTGTCGGCGCGCTCCAACCCGTTCAGGCAGCGGATCAGCGTCGACTTGCCGGCGCCGCTGCGGCCGATGATGCCGAGGATCTCGCCCCTCTTTACGCTCAGCGAAATACCGTCGAGCGCCGGCGTGGTGCCGAACCGCCGCTTCACATCGATCAGCCTCACCACCTCTTCGGTCACCGTCGTCTGCGGCTGCGCCGCGACCGCAGTGGTGGAAACAAACGAATTCATGTGCTTTTCCTTGCAAACGCCGAAGGCGGTCCGAGCGGGGAATGCCCGAACCGCCTTTAGGCAGGCCTTAACCCCGGCCTTCTCTCGGATCAATAGGCGCTGAGACCGGTCCCTTTGTAGACCTTGTCGAACTCGGCCTTGACGGTGTCGTTCTGGTAGGACGACACCAGCGTCTTGACCCAGTCCGCATTCTTGTTCTCTTCCTTGACGGCGATGAAGTTGCGGTACGGGTTATCGGCGGTCGGCTCCTGCGCGATGCGCTCGGCCGGAGAAAGACCGCTTTTCAGCGCCCAGTCGGTATTGACGACGCCGGCATCGAGATCGTCGATCGAACGGCCGACGATGCCGGCATCGAGCTCCTTGATCTCGATCTTCTTCGGATTGTCGCTGACGTCAGCAACTGTCGCAAGAATGCCGGTGCCGTCCTTCAGCTTGATCAGGCCTTCATTCTGAAGAACTCGCAGCGCCCGACCTTCGTTCGAGGGATCGTTCGGCACGCCGATGACGGCGCCTTCGGGGATCTCAGCGACGGCCTTGTGCTTCTTGCTATAGAGACCGATCGGCCAGACGCCGGTATAGCCGACGGGGACGATGTGATAGCCGTGCTGCTGGATCTGGTTGTCGAGATAGGGTCGGTGCTGGAAGGCATTGGCGTCGATTTCGCCGCGCTCCAGCGCTTCGTTCGGCTGAGTATAGTCGTTGAAGGTGATGGTCTCGATCGTCAGGCCCTTCTTGGCCGCCTCGCTGGTCACCACGCGCCATACATCCTCATCCTCGCCGGCCATGATGCCGACCTTGATCGACTTGTCCTCGGCAAAGGAAAGTGCGGGTGCCGCAAGGGTAAAAAGTGCAGCCGCGGAAACAGCGACGGCCGCAAGAGCCGCGCGGCGCGAAAGGTGGAAGCCGTGAAGATTTTTGTTCTTGGTCATTTTATATCCCGTCTGACTGAATGAGGCCGAACGCCCCGAGCTGGTCGATCATGGCAAATGGCTGGGTCGCGGGCGAAGCAAGAAAGTCTGATGTGGAGGAAAGGTCGGAAAAACTCTTGCCCCGTCATCAATACCGGCAGGATAAATTTTCCATCAAATTTATGGATTAATTGCGGCTTGTGAGCATCCCCTAAAAAAGGAAAACGTCGCCTGTGGCCGCCGTTTGCAACCACGGCGGCCAAAGGGACGACGGACTTCTCAGACCCGCTCCGATACGGCAATCGTGACGTCCCGGATGGCCTCAGGCCGGCTTCTGCTTCGGAATGCGCGGCAGGAAGATCGTCAGCAGGCCGAGCAGCGGCAGGTAGGAGCAGATGCGGTAGACGAAGGCGATGCCGTGAGTGTCAGCAAAATCGCCGAGCAGCGCAGCCCCTAACCCCCCTGCCCCGAATGCAAAGCCAAAGAAAACGCCGGCAATCAGCCCGACGCGGCCGGGCACCAGTTCCTGCGCGAAGACGACGATCGCTGAAAAGGCCGACGCGAAGACCAGGCCAATGACGATGCTGAGCACGCCTGTCCAGAAAAGATCGGCATAGGGCAGCAGCAATGCGAAAGGAATGACGCCGAGGATCGAAAACCAGATGACGAAACGGGCACCGAAGCGATCGCCGATCGGCCCGCCGAGGAAAGTGCCGACGGCGACCGAACCGAGGAACAGGAACAGCATCAGCTGCGCCTGCTGCACGCTGAGTTCGAACCTGTCGATGACATAGAAGGTGAAGTAGCTCGACACGCTCGCCATGTAGACATTCTTCGTCGCCGTCAGCAACACGAGGATCAGCAGCGCCCGGACGACCCGGCTCTGCGATAACGGCAGAGTTCGACTCGCGGCCGGTTTGCTGGCGTTTTGTCGCCTGTGGCTCATATACCAGCTGCCTACCCAACTCAGCACGATCATGCCGATCATCGCGATGGCGGCAAACCAGGAGACGCTGTGCTGCCCGAGCGGCAGCACGATGAAGGCGGCGAGCAGCGGACCGATCGCCTGGCCGGCATTGCCACCGACCTGGAAAAAGGACTGCGCGAAACCGTGGCGGCCGCCGGAGGCAAGACGGGCAACACGCGAGGATTCCGGATGGAAGACGGCCGAGCCAAACCCGATCAGGCTTGCCGCGACCAGCAGCAGCGCGAAATTGCCGGCATTGCCGAGCAGAATGAGTCCGCAAAAAGTGCTCGCCATGCCGACCGGCAGCGAATAGGGCATCGGCCAGCGATCGGTGACGATGCCGACCGCCGGCTGCAGCAGAGACGCCGTGACCTGGAACGTCATGGTCAGCAGGCCGATCTGGACAAAATCGAGATCGTAATTTGCCTTGAACAGTGGATAGAGCGAGGCGAGCAGCGACTGCATGATGTCGTTCAGCATATGGCAGAAGCTGACAGCCATCAGAATGGACATCGTTGTCTTTTCGAAACGGGGTGCGCGCTCGGCAACGCTTGCCATCAACATCCTCCTGCACAGGCACGATCAGTGCCGTCGTTTTCGATGGATTTTGGGCGATCGGGGCTGGCAAGACTATCAAGCGACGGTCGCTGAAAGATACTTAACGCAGGTCGGCCAACGATCACCAGCCCGGTTTGGCCAGGATCGGTACGGCTTTTGTCTGATTTTCCCCACCGCCGATCGGTTCCTGCGTCGCTGGCGTTTGCCGGATGGGGGTTTTCATATCACAGTCAGCCGTGATCATCGCAGATATGCTATGCTACATGGAAACAACCGTGGAAAACTGCTGGCAGGGGTACTACAGCTGCGCCGATTGAAATCCGATCGAGGCTGAAAACACGCGATGAATGTCAAGACACCGAATGCCATAGACAGCTACGTCGGAGCGCGCATCAGAACACGCCGGCAGCTGCTTGGAATGAGCCAGGAGCGGCTTGCCGAGCAGATCGGCGTGACTTTTCAGCAGGTTCAGAAATACGAGAAGGGCATCAACCGCATTGGTGCGAGCCGCTTGCAGCGAATCGCCGAAGTGCTTCACACCTCACCGAGCTTCTTCTTCCAGCAGAACGAGTCACAGCCATTGAGCCTGCAAGGGCTGGATCTGCCGGACCGCGCCGACCCCGTCGCTGAATTCCTGCGGACGAAGGAAGGGTTGGTGCTTAATCGGGCCTTTCTGAAGATTGCCGATCCCGATATCCGTGAAACGATCATCGCATTGGTGAAAGCGATGGCGCAGGCGGAAAGCGGCCCGGCTTTGCCTTCGATAGCGAATATCACACGTCCGCCTCTCGAGTAACGGGCCGGCGGGCAATTCTCCTGCGAGCTCAGCCTCGCGTGATCTGGCAAGTTGCGGCTGATCGGCCAGAGCCCGGCACCTTACCGCCGCGCCGTGCTCTATGCCGACGAACCGGTGGCTTGCCGCTGCGGACATGCCGCAAAGCGCTTTGCCCACCCGACATTGCGATTTGGATTATCATGCCGGTGTTTCCAGCCGACCTCGTCCGATTCGGCCCGTGAACGTGCGATTGCACCGGCCAGCGACAGGCGCGGCCTGCGCAACCGCTTGAAAAAGATTGGACAACCTTTTGATAGGGTCTTGTTAACCCTATTTGCCTTGCCACTCCTCCAGAATCGGCGCTAAATGCGGTTTCTCAGCGCGTAGAGCTTTTAAATCGCATTTTCGAGATTTCCATGAATATGGCACCGCAAATAGACAAAGCAATTTCCGATGTCGATCAGCTGATCATCGGTCAGGCGCAGGAACTCTCCGACAAGCTGAAGCAGCATCGGCTCGAAATGTTTCCTCCGCGCGCGCTGAAGGGTCTGCGGGAATTTCAGCTCGCCGAGGTGGCGCGGTTTCTCGGCGTGACCAGCGGCTATCTTCGAAATCTCTCGCTCGAGGGCAAGGGTGCCCTCCCCCAGGTCACGCCGTCCGGCCGCCGATCCTATACGGCGGAGCAGATGGAAGAGATGCGCGGCTTTCTCGAGCACAATGCGCGGGCCGGAACGCATTATATACGTCATCGCCGCGGCCACGAACATCTGCAGGTCGTCGCCGTCGTCAACTTCAAGGGCGGCAGCGGCAAGACGACGAGTGCCGCGCATCTTGCCCAGCATCTTGCCCTGACCGGTCACCGCGTCCTTGCCGTCGATCTCGATCCGCAGGCGTCTCTTTCCGCCATACACGGCTTTCAGCCGGAGTTCGACGTCAACGAAAACGAGACGCTCTACGCCGCCATTCGCTACGACGATCAGCGGCGTCCGCTGCGGGACATTATCCGGCCAACCAACTTCCCGAACCTTCACCTTGTGCCGGGCAATCTTGAACTGATGGAATTCGAGCACGATACGCCGCGGGTCCTCGCTCAGGGTAAAGCGAGTGATTACGGGCGCGTTTTCTTCGCACGGCTGGATGAGGCACTCGCTTCGGTCGCGGACGATTACGACGTCGTCATCATCGACTGCCCTCCGCAGCTCGGCTTTTTGACCATGAGCGCCATTTGCGGTGCGACGGCGGTGCTGATCACCGTTCATCCGCAGATGCTCGATGTCATGTCGATGTGCCAGTTCCTGCAAATGCTTGGCGAAGTGCTGAACACCCTGAAGGGAGCCGGCGGCAACATGAACCTCGACTGGTTGCGTTATCTCGTGACCCGCTACGACCCGCAGGACGGGCCGCAGACGCAGATGGTCGCCTTCATGCGCTCGATGTTCAAGAGCCATGTGCTCACCAACCCGATGCTGCGCAGCGTCGCGATCTCCGATGCGGCGATGACAAACCAGACACTGTATGAGGTCGAGCGAAGTCAGTTTACCCGCGCGACCTATGACCGCGCCATGGAGGCGATGGAGGCGGTCAACACGGAAATCGTCGATCTCATTCACAAGGCATGGGGCCGGAAATGAGCGGGAAGTTTACTGCGGTAAACCCGGGCAAGGAGCTGGCTGATGGCGCGTAAAAATCTTCTGTCGGGCCTGATGGATGATTCCAAGAAGTTTACCGCGGTAAACAATGAGGATGAGCCGGCCCATCGCGACGAGAGGCAGCATATCACCTATAAAGGGATTGGCGCACTCGGGGCGGTCACCCGCAGCATCGATGCCTTGGCCGCCAAGGCCGATGCCGCCAAGGCGATCGAAGAGCAGCTGGCGAGCGGCGAGACGGTGATTGATCTCGACCCGGCGCTGATCGAAGATTCCTTCGTGAGCGACCGGCTCGCGCATACCGACGAACAGTTCCGGGAACTGGTCGAGGCGATCCGCCTGCGCGGCCAGGATTCACCGATCCTCGTGCGCCCGCATCCCGAGAGGGAGGGGCGATACCAGATCGCTTTTGGCCATCGTCGCGCACGGGCGGCAAAGGAGCTCGGCCGACCTGTTCGGGCGGTGGTCAAGAAACTCGACGACCGCGACCATGTTATTGCGCAGGGCCAGGAGAATTCGGCGCGCGCCGATCTCTCCTTCATCGAGAGGACGATGTTTGCCGACAAGCTCGATACATTGGGTTTCGATCGGGAAACGATCATGTCGGCACTCAGCGCCGACAAGACGACGGTGTCCAAGATGCTGTCGGTCACGAAGCGGATTCCGGCCGAAGTCCTGACCGCGATCGGCGCAGCCAAGACGACCGGTCGCGATCGCTGGCATGATCTTTCGGTAAAATTCGAGACGGAAAACATTGCCGCCCGGGCGATTGCGTTCACCAGATCGGCGGAGTTCGAGACGGCGGAGCCGGACGCCCGCTTCGACATGCTCGTCGCCTTCATCAGCAGGAAGCAACAGGCTTCGTCCGCCGCCGCAATTCAGCCCGTGGCTCACGCCTGGCAGCGCCAGGACGGAGCCGTCAAAGCGAAGATCAAGGATGATGGAAAACAGTTCACCATCGCGCTGAAGGCGGAGAAGGCATCTGCCTTTGGCGCCTACATCGCCAGCAATCTGGATCGTCTCTACGAGGCGTTCGAGAAGACACAGGATTTGACGAAGAACGGAGATCAATAAGCAAAAGAAAAGGCCCCCGAACGTTGCCGCCGCGGAAGCCCTCTCTGATCTAGACACCCAGAGAATCACATTTCCGCGAATCATAGTCAAGAGTCTTTGGCACCGAATTTGGTGAGCCGTGATCTTTTGCCTTGAAGAAGGCGAAGAAAATGGAAAGCGGAAGTGTGACGACGCCCTTCGGGCGGCGGCCGATGACGTTTGGCATGTTGGCAAACCAGGCCGCTGCCCGAAGGATCGAGCCGGGCCGATCGATTGACAAGTGGAAACTCTATCGCGCCCTGTGCGAGGCCAGACCGCTGCTCGGCATTACCGATCGGGCGCTCTCTATCCTGAACGCCTTGCTGAGCTTTTATCCCAAGGGAGAGCTCTCCGAGGACAATGGCCTGGTCGTCTTTCCTTCGAATGCGCAGCTCTCTTTGCGCGCGCATGGAATGGCGGAGCAGACGATCCGCCGCCATCTGGCGGCGCTGATCGAGGCCGGATTGCTGATCCGCAAGGACAGCCCGAACGGCAAGCGTTACGCCCGCAAGGAGCAGGGCGGGGAGATCCGTGAGGCATTCGGCTTCTCGCTGGCGCCGCTGCTTGTGCGCGCTGACGAGATCGAGCGGCTGGCGGCGGAGGTGGCAGCCGAGCGATTGCAACTGCAGCGGCTCAAAGAGCGCCTGACGCTTTGCCGGCGCGACATCGCCAAGCTCATCGAGTTGGCCGTGGAAGAGGGGGCCTCTGGTGATTGGAGCGGGGTTCACCTGCATTTTCGAGGCGTCGTCGAACGGCTGCCGCGGTCGCCATCCTTCGAGAAGATCGCCGCCGCGCTCGACGAACTGGAACTGCTGCGCGAAGAAATCACCAATCAGTTGGAAATGCAGGTCAAAGCTCCAAATCAAAGCGGCAATGCCCGACATTCTGAGCGGCACATACAGAATTCAAACCCACACTGCATTACTGAACTTGAACCAGGCTTCGAAACGAAGCAGGGAGCAACGGCAGACGACCAATCGGAAGGTTGGGCCGAGCCGATGGCCAGAATAGCGACACATGAAGGGAAGGGCAGGTCCGTGCCGGCTGCAAGCTCAGCCTCGACTGCCGGCGGCGGGCTCAAATCCTTCCCGCTGGGCCTGGTGCTGCAGGCCTGCCCAGAGATCACTGCCTATGGACCGCAGGGCTCGGTGGGCACATGGCGCGATCTGATGGCGGCAGCTGTCGTCGTGCGCTCGATGCTCGGAGTGAGCCCCTCGGCCTATGAACAGGCCTGCGAGATCATGGGGCCTGAAAATGCGGCTACCGTCATAGCGTGCGTGCTTGAAAGGGCAGGGCACATCAATTCCGCCGGTGGTTACCTCCGTGATCTGACCCGCCGCGCCGAAAGAGGCGAATTTGCCATCGGACCGATGCTGATGGCGCTTGTCCGCACCAATTCGCCAATCAGGGGTAAGACTGGATGAGATTGCCATGCGGTTTGCCCGCGTCGGCTTATGGTTAACGAAAGGTGACGGAAATAAACGGGGAGATAACTTCCCGTTAAGTTCTTCTTCCTTTAAGATCAAGAGGTTACAAGATTTTTGATCGGCAAGGCGAGGAAAGGATCTGATCGACGATCGGCTGTCGTTCTCTGGAGAAACGATGCGGTTGGAGTTGACGTGAAATGCCTTTTTGACGATACGGCGCGGTGGCGTATGGCGAAAATCCGCTGAAGAGGCAATGGAAGAAGTACGGCGATGGGCTTGAAACGGGCAGTGGATTTTTTGCTGGCTTTGGTGGCTTCGGTCATCCTCCTCGTTCCGATCCTTGTTGTCGCTCTTTGTGTCCGGCTAACGTCGCCAGGACCGATCCTCTACTGGTCAAAACGGATCGGGCGTTTCAATCAGATCTTCCTGATGCCGAAATTCCGCAGCATGCGCGTCGACACGCCGACCGTCGCGACGCATCTACTCGAAAACCCCGAGCGGTTTCTGACGCCGATCGGGTCGTTTCTACGCAAATCCAGTCTCGACGAACTGCCGCAGCTCTGGTGCATTCTGGGCGGCAAAATGAGTTTCGTCGGGCCGCGGCCGGCGCTCTACAACCAGTATGATTTGATCGAATTGCGGACGGTCCATGGGGTCGACCAACTCCTGCCCGGATTGACCGGATGGGCGCAGATCAACGGGCGGGACGAACTGCCAATTCCGGAGAAGGTGAAATTCGATGTCGAATATCTTGAGCGGCGCTCGATCGGCTTCGACATGCGCATCCTGTTTCTGACGGCCGAGAAGGTCATCCGCCGTAGGGGAATAAAGCATTAAGTTACCTACTTCTGATAGATAAGAGGTGCGGAACACCTTGATTTCCGATTATTTCAGTTGCGCTCGTTGTAGAAAATGACAAGAAGGTGGTTGTCTGTTTGATCCGCGAGACGCTGGGAAGCAATGCCTGAAAATACCCCCACTGAGACGCCACGCTCGGGATGGTTCTTAGTGCCGATGCAGGCGCTTGTCGCCCCTTTGCTGGCCATGCCGCGTGCTGCTAAACGCGCGCTCGCCCTGCTGGTGGATTCCGGCCTTTGCGTTCTGACGATCTGGCTGGCTTATTGCTTCCGCCTGAACGAATGGACGGTGCTAACCGGCGTGCAGTGGTTGCCGGTCTTGGTTTCCCTGTGCATGGCCCTTCCGATCTTCATCGTCATGGGCATGTATCGGGCGATCTTCCGTTACGCCAACATGGCCGCTTTCATTGCCGTTCTGAAGGCCATTGCTATCTACGGCGTCGCCTTCATGACGATCTTTACGGCGCTCAGCGTCCCGGGAGTTCCGAGAACCGTCGGCATTCTTCAGCCCTTCCTGCTGCTGATAGCGATCGGCCTGTCACGGTTGGGGATCCGTTATTGGCTCGGGGATACCTATCAGCGTATTCTTCACCAGAATACGCTCGCCAAGGTGCTGATCTATGGGGCGGGAAATGCCGGACGGCAACTCGCCGGCGCTCTGACGAGCAGCGCCGAACTCAATGTGGTCGGTTACCTCGATGATGATCCGCGCCTCAAGGGCGGCATCATGGGCGGTTTGCCGATCTATGACCCGTCGGATCTTCCGGTGCTCGCTGAAGCACTTGGCGTGCACAACGTGCTTCTTGCTCTTCCATCCGCATCGCGGCAGCGTCGCAATGAAATTCTCGAGCATATCCGTAAAGCCAGGGTGAACGTCCGGACATTGCCGGATCTCACAGCGCTGGCTCAGGGACGAGTCGCCGTTTCCGATATTCGTGAGCTGGAGATCGAAGACCTGCTGGGCAGGGAAGCGGTTGCGCCGCGGCAAGAGCTGCTCGACAAGGCGATGCGCAACAAGGTGGTGATGGTCACGGGCGCCGGCGGCTCTATCGGCGGCGAGTTATGTCGCCAGATTCTGCGCAATGCGCCTTCGAGCCTCATCCTCATAGATCAGAACGAGTTTGCGCTTTATAATATTCATGCCGAATTGCTGAAGCTGGCCGAAGCTTACAAGCATGAGAGCCTGCAGATCGTGCCGATCCTTTGTTCCGTCCGCGACCAGGATCGCATGGAACATATCATGCAGAGCTGGCGGCCTCAGACGCTTTATCACGCCGCCGCTTACAAGCATGTGCCACTCGTCGAACACAATGCCGTGGAAGGCATCAAGAACAATGTCATGGGGACATTGATCACCGCACGTGCGGCAAATAAATGCGGCGTCTCGAATTTCGTGCTGATCAGCACCGACAAAGCCGTGCGCCCGACAAATGTGATGGGCGCCAGCAAGAGGCTGGCGGAGATGGTGCTGCAGGCGCTCGCGGCAGAGCTGACCGCTGATAGACTGCGGACAAACTTCTCGATGGTCCGCTTCGGAAATGTTCTCGGTTCCTCCGGATCCGTCGTGCCGCTGTTCAGGCAGCAGATCAAGGAAGGCGGCCCGGTTACCCTGACGCATCCGAAAATAACTCGCTACTTCATGACCATTTCGGAAGCCTCGCAACTTGTCATCCAAGCGGGTGCCATGGCCGAGGGTGGCGATGTTTTCCTGCTCGATATGGGCGAGCCCGTCCGCATTGCGGATCTCGCCCGCAAGATGGTCGAACTGTCCGGATTGACCGTCCGGGACGTGGATAATCCAGAAGGGGACATCGAGCTAGCCGTTACCGGCCTGAGGCCCGGCGAGAAGCTTTATGAAGAACTGTTGATCGGGGATAACCCCGAGACAACTGAACATCCGCGGATTATGAAGGCGCGCGAGGATTTCCTGTTCTGGGCGGAACTTTCGAAGAAGCTCAACTCGCTCAATGCGTCCTTGGACCGAAACGACATGGTCGCGGCACGGGCGACCTTGGCAGAACTCGTTTCCGGCTATTCCTCAACGGGTGAGGTTTCAGATCTTGCGTTCACCGGCGCCGAAACCAATCCGGAGCAAGAAGATATCAACGCGCTAGCCTCAGGCGCAGGAAATTAGCTTCGAACGACAGCTGCATAGCGTGTACTGCCCCGATCCGCGCAAATAAGAGCGACCATATAGGCGAAGATCGGATCCAGTGCCTTTTGGTTGAACATGATGCCGAAGCTGCCGGTAATAATGTAACTGGTGGTGAGCAGAAGAGCGATCGCCATGGCTAGATCCCGGCCAGGGCCGGGTTCCTTTTTCCACGCACCGATCACGGGCGTCAGCAGCAGCAGTGAAAGCGCCGCGATGCCGACAAGGCCGGCGTCGATTCCCGCTGTGAGAAAGCCGTTATGGACATGGGAATAGGGCAGTTGCGGCCTAAGGCCCTCAGGGACTTCTGCCAGGACAGCAGCCATCCGGTTCTGCGGGCCATAGCCGGTCAGCGGATCCTTGGTGATTGCGGATAAGGCGCCCTTGTAGAGGGCAACGCGCGCGCTCAGCGAGGTGATATCACCATTGGTGCTTTCGAGCGACGACAGATTGTCCTGGAGCTCACGGACGCGATAGACAACCTGGTCGCTGCCCAGGGCGAGAAGTCCCAGCAGCAATACCGAGCCGGTGATGGCGAGGCTGCGCAGACTGATATGAAATCGGTTTTTGGGAAAATACCAGAGAAAGATGACGAGCTGGACGGGGATGACCAGCCAGGCCGAGCGCGTTCCGGAAAGCAGCGCGCAGCCGAGACCCGCGGCATACCCCAATATCGCGATCTTTTGCTCCATGCTTTTGGGAGATTGAATATTGAGTAGCGCGACGCCGCCGAAAAGCACGCCGATAACGCCGAGCAGCGCCGCGTTCGAGGTTCCCGCCTCCGCCCTGGGCATCAGGAACAAGACTTGAAGCAGGCTGAAAAGGAAAGTAACAATCATCCCGAGGCCGGCGGCGAGGATAAAGAGCGGCACAAGGCGGCCATCGGGAGATTGACGCATACGCGGCAAAATCAGCCAGATCGAAAAGAACGGCAGGAGCCGGAAAATCCAATCCAGTTCTTCCGAGAAAGGCGGATTGACGAATATGCTGACGATCATCACCACCGGGTAAATCGTCATGCAAATGGCAACCACCAGATCGGACTTCGACAGGTTCAGAGGACAGCGGGCTCTTGCCAGACAATAGAGGCCCGATAGCATCGACCCGAGGAGAATGAAGGAATTGAAGTTCGGCGAAAGTCCGGGCAGGATTGCAAAGAGAACGACCGCAATGCCGTTGGTTCGATCAAGCGCGCTTCCAGATCCGTTTCCAGGATGAAGTACCGCAATCACGAGTTGCCTGAAATAGTTCACTTTGGTAGCCCTGAGGTGTTGCTTTCCAGCCTCGCTAAGGACGGTTGCCACCACTGTCAAGCCGTGAACGCGGGCAGAACCCGTGCTTTTTGCACTGTCGTATTCCGGCAACAGCAAGCCCGGATGCACTTTGCTCACTTGGCAATGGGCCGCAATAGCTTGCTATAGCAAAGCCGTGCCGATCGGAAAACACGTTTGAAGTGCGATCGAGAAGCTTTGTCATCGTGCGGCGCGATCCGGCCCATGGGGACACCTTTCGAGCACGACCTTGACCTCCCATCATCACCGAGTATCGGGCGATTTGTCAAAACTAACATCGTTGAAGTCTGCAGCTACCGCCAATATAGGCGCGAGTTTTCCACCGATGACCGGCCGAGGAGATAACCGAACCCGAATGCGACAATACCTATAGTGAGCAACAATGCGCTTGCGGTCTGCGGGTGGTTTCTTGCCCCGGCCGTGACTGCATAGACCTCGCGTTTCACCCCGCTGGCCGCCGATTGGGCAACCTTGGCCAATCCTTCCGGGCGGCTCGACGGGTGTGCCGGTGAATCCGGCGTCCAAGTCTCTTTTATCGACCATGTCGGGACCTTTCCTGCATTGACTCAAGACTGCAATTTAATCCTGCTCGCGTGTGCCGGGTGAGGCTTCGCGTTGATCGGCGTCTTCGAGATCCGTCTTGACCAGGAACGTATCGCTATGTTCGCGCGAGGCCTCTCGCAACGCTTCGAGCTTGGGAGGATTGTCGGCCTCGCCATGCCGCGTATCGAGCTCTTGTTCGGCGCGGGTCCAATGATCCTGATGCCTGCCCTCCGGCCTGCCGTCCTTCTCCCACAGCACGTATGCTCTTTTGCGGATCTCCTCCTCGCGGCCAGCGGCCGGAGAATCGGTGCGCTGCCCGACGGTCTGGTGTGCCGCTTGCCGCGCCATCTTCCCTTTCCGCGCACCGGCGGGGGAGGAATCCTTCAGCCGCGTGTCGTCAGTCGTGCCTTCACTTCTTTTGCGTACCGGGTTCTTCATCGGCGCCTCCTTGATTGGATCTCAACCAATTCGGCTGATCTAAGTTCCAACCAAGAGACGCGGCCAGCATCGAAACGGCGGTTGAAACGACGCGGAACCTCAAAATGTAAGCCAGTTCCTCCGCAGCTCTTGGCAAGGCGCTGAGGCTGATATACTAGTATGTCAGAACGCCACCACCGGTCTTGAGTATGCGGCAGTCCCCAGAAGCCGAAGCGCCTGCTGTTCCGATTTCCCAAGGAGTCGGTCCGAAGTTGCGACGCGTCACCACGGCCGGCGCCATCTACGAACGGCTCTATGCCGACATCGTCTCGCTCAGGATGCCGCCTGGCCTGTTGCTGCAGGAGAAGCGGATTGCCGAGGATTTGAGGGTCAGCCGCACGCCGGTGCGCGAGGCACTGCTCAGGCTCTCCGAAGGCGGGCTGGTCGACATCTATCCGCAGTCGGGCACGGTCGTATCGCGTGTGCCTGTCGCGTCGATCCCGGAGGCGGTGGTCGTGCGCAAGGCGCTCGAAGGTACAACCGTCGAGGCTGCGGCCGAAACCGCCAGCGCTGCCGATATTGCCCATCTGGACGCCATCATCTCCCGGCAGCGGTCGCATGCCGCGGTCGGCAACGCCTCGAACTTTCATGAGGAGGACGAGGCCTTTCACGAAGCGATTGCTGAGATAGCAGGTTATCCCGGCATCTGGGCGATTCTGAAGACGGTCAAGGTGCAGATCGACCGGGCGCGGCGGCTGGCGCTGCCGGCGCTTGGGCGGATGGACAATGTGATCCGCGAACACATCGTCATTCGCGACGCGCTCGTCGCCCATGATGCCACGGCTGCGCGCGGCGCGATGATCCATCACTTGAGCGCCGTCATTCCCGATGTCGATGAGCTACGCTCGCGTTACCCCGATTATTTCTGCTGACGGCAGGATCACCACGAAACGAAGAGTCGAGGGAAGGAAGAAAGATGCGACAGGGTTGGAGATGGTTCGGACCGGAAGCGCCGGTGACGCTGGATGATGTCCGCCAGACGGGCGCCACCAATATCGTCTCATCGCTCCATCAGGTGCCGATTGGCAGGGCCTGGACGGAGAAGGAGGTGCGCGAACGCCAATCGCTGATCGAGACGACGCCAGCCGACCGCTCGCCGCTCGTCTGGTCGGTCGTCGAAAGCATTCCGATCCCCGATGCCATCAAGCGCAGGGGCGGGGAGGCGAAGGCCGAAATCGAGGCGTGGATCGCAAGCCTCGAAGCGGTCGCCGCCTGCGGCATTCCGATCGTCTGCTATAATTTTATGCCCGTCGTGGACTGGACCCGCACCGAACTCGATTTCGTGACGCCGACCGGGGCCACCGCGATGCGCTTTGATCATGAGCGTTTCGCGGCCTTCGATCTTTTCATTCTGGAACGGCCGGATGCGGCACGGGACTATGCCGATGCAGATCGGGAACGGGCGCGCATCGTCTTCGAGGCGATGTCGGAGGAGGAGATCGCCGAGATCACCCGCATCATCACATCGGCTCTGCCGGGTTCGACCACCGAACCTCTGACCATTCCGGCCTTCCGGGAAAAGCTTGTCGCCTATCGCGGTATCGATGCCGCAAGGCTGCGCCGGCACCTGATCGAATTCCTCGAGGCGGTGACGCCGGCCGCCGAAGCACGCGGCGTCAAGCTGACGCTGCATCCCGACGATCCGCCGCGGTCGCTGTTCGGTCTGCCGCGCATCGCCTCGACGGCCGATGATTATGCTGCTCTCTTCGATGCGGTGCCGTCGAAGGCGAACGGCATGTGCTATTGCACCGGCAGCCTTGGCGTGCGCGCCGATAACGATCTGCCGGCGATCGCCCGCCGTTTCGCCTCACGGATCTATTTCGCCCATCTTCGCGCTACGACGAGAGAGGGCGATGGCCGAACATTCCATGAAAGCGCGCACCTGGAGGGCGATGTCGACATGGTTGCCGTTCTCCGGGAACTTGTCACGGAAGACCGCCGCCGTGGCGCTCAAGATACCATCGTCTTCCGCTCGGACCATGGCCACCGCATGCTCGACGATCTCGACAAAACAGTCACGCCCGGCTACCCCGCCATTGGCCGCATGCGCGGCCTTGCCGAGCTTCGCGGCATCCTGCATGCACTGGATGCCCCGCCGACCTGAGGGCATTGGCGTCGCTTGGCATAGAAAATCATTGCGCTCTGGAGCCCAAGCGACACTTCAGAGCGCGCAACCCTTCAGGAACAGATCCGTGCACATCTTCGCCCTTGCGGCGATCTCCTTGATCCCCGGCGGCTGTTGCTGGCGCAGCATCGCTGCACGCTGTGGCTCCATGATCATCATCCCACGGAGCATCCCGCAGGCGGCATGTGGATCGTCGAGTGCGATCAGCCCGCGATCGATCTGTCTACGCAGCCAGTCCTCCATCAGCGCGTTGGTCCTGACGATCGCTTTCTCATAGAAGGTCGTGGCGATCTCGGGAAAGCGGTCGGACTCGCTGATGACGAGCCGAGTCACGGTGATCGTGTCCAGCGAGAGCGTCAGCATGCCATAGGCCATCAGCATGCGCTCCAATCCTTGCCTGAGGTCCAATACCGCAAGCGTTCCGGGATCGAGCGACATGAGGAAGCGCCCCGTCCGCTCGATGATCATCTCGGAAAACAGATCCGCCTTGGTCGGAAACAGCCGGTAGAGTGTCTTGGTCGAGACACCAGCCCCTTGCGCGATCGCGGCGATGCTTGCCGCGGCATAACCATTCTCGTGGAACTGCCGGTTAGCCGCCTCGATGATCACGCTTCTCGTATCGTCGTCGCAGCGGACTTGCGGTCGTCCTCGCGGTCTCTTCTCGATTTCGTGATTTTGGACCATGACTATTTTCCAAATTCTTGTTGACACCGATTTTATAAAGCATATTTTGGAAAATAACAAGTTTCCAAAAGTGGAACTGACATGAATTTAGAGGCCGCAGCCGGTAGCGACAGCGACCAGTAATAGGAGAAAGGCAATGTCCATCAGTACGCTGCAGGCCCTGAACAACAACGCGCCTGTCACCGAAACCACGGCGGAGGGCGCGCCGGCAACCCTTGATAACGGCAACACGTCACGCATCGTCGAAGCTGCCGCCGTTTTGGAGCATCCCGCCCCCAAGCGCCGTGGCCGCGGACTGTTGCTGGGCGCGACCGCCATCGCCCTGATCGCCGCCGCCAGCTATTACGGCCATAGTTACTGGACCTTCGGCCGCTTCGAGATTTCCACCGACGACGCCTATGTGAAGGCCGACAATACGACTGTCGCACCAAAGGTTTCGGGCTACATCGCGGAAGTGCTCGTCGGGGACAACCAGGTGGTCAGGGCGGGTCAGCCGCTCGCACGCATCGATGATCGCGATTTCCGTGCCGCTCTCGATCAGGCCAAGGCCGATGTCGCCGCCGCCGAGGCGACGCTCAACGCCAAGCAGGCGTCGCTGGATATTCAGCAGTCGACGATTGCCGCAGCCCGCGCCACGGTCGAGGTCGACAAGGCAAACGAGACCTTCGCCGAACAGAACAACAGGCGTTACGCCAATCTCGCCACCAATGGTTATGCGCCAGTTCAGACGGCACAACAGGCCGCTTCCGCCATTGCCGCCGCCCAGGCAACCATTGTTCGCGACAACGCTGCGCTCGACGCCGCCGTCAAGCAAGTCGACCTTCTCAATGCCGAACTCGCCCAGGCGAAGGCGACGCTCGCCCATGACCAGGCTGTCCAGCATCAGGCTGAACTGAACCTCTCCTATGCAGAGATTACCGCCCCTGTCGACGGCACCGTCGGCAACAGGACGCTGCGGGTCGGCCAGTATGTGCAGGCGGGCACCCAGCTGATGTCGGTTGTACCCACGAGCGCGATCTATGTGATCGCCAACTACAAAGAAACGCAGCTGACCGATGTTCGCGCCGGCCAGCCGGTGGATATCGAGGTCGATACTTTTCCAGGCCGCATCTATCGGGGCCATGTCGATAGCCTTGCTCCGGCAAGCGGCCAGGAATTCGCGCTTCTGCCTCCCGACAACGCGACCGGCAACTTCACAAAGGTCGTTCAGCGCATTCCGGTCAAGATCGTGCTCGACGGCGAAGCCGCCAATGGCGACTTGCGACCCGGCATGTCCGTTCAGCCGAGCATCGACACCAAGGCCGATGCCGGCCGCAGTTAGGCGCGGGGATTAGGAGATCGCGTCATGTCCACTACCGCAGCAACAGCCGCCCCCATATCGCAGCCGGGCGCCGGCACCAAGGAATGGATCGCCGTTCTCGCCGGCATGATCGGCGCCTTCATGGCGATCCTCAACATCCAGATCACCAATGCCTCCCTCCTCGACATCGAGGGCGGCATCGGAACGGGCGTCGACAACGGCGCATGGATATCGACCTCCTACCTGATCGGGGAGATCGTCGTCATTCCGCTGACGGCCTATTTCAGCAATGTCTTCTCGTTTCGCCGCTATATCCTCGTCAATTCCATTCTCTTTCCGCTATTTTCGATGGCTTGTGCCTTCGCGCATGATCTCGGCACGATGATCCTGCTGCGCGGCCTGCAGGGCTTTGCCGGTGGCGTATTGATCCCCATGGCCTTCACCATGGTGCTAACCAAATTGCCGAAGACCCAGCAGCCGCTGGGGCTCGCGATCTTCGCGCTGTCGGTCACTTTCGCCCCGGCCATCGGCCCGACGATCGGCGGCTATCTGACGGAGAATTATGGCTGGCAGACGATCTTCTTCATCAACACGATCCCGAGCCTCATTATGGCGGCCGCTCTCGCCCTGACGCTGGAAAAGCAGCCGATGCAGCTCCACCTTCTGAGGGAAGGCGACTGGGCCGGCATCTTCACCATGGCCGTCGGCCTCTCGGCGCTGCAGACCGTGCTGGAGGAAGGCAACAAGGAAGACTGGTTCTCTTCGCCCTTCATCGTCAAGCTCAGCCTTGTCGCCTTCGTCTTTCTCGCCGTCTTCATCTGGATCGAGCTGACGGTCAAGAAGCCGCTGGTAAAGCTGCGGCTGCTCACTCAGCGCAATTTCGGCATCGGCGTGCTGGTCAACGTTCTGGTCGGCGTCGCGCTCTTTGGCACAGTCTATATCCTGCCGCAATATCTCGGCCAGGTGCAGCGTTATAATGCCGAGCAGATCGGCAACGTACTCGCCTGGACCGGCCTGCCGCAGCTGTTGCTCATTCCGCTGGTGCCTGTTCTCATGAAGCGTTTCGACGCCCGCTATATCGGCTTCCTCGGTATCTCGATCTTCGCGATCAGCTGCTTCATGAACATCATGCTTTCGGCTGACAATGCCGGCGACCAGTTCTGGATCCCGAATATTGTCCGTGCCGTTGGCCAGGCCCTGGTGCTGACCCCGATCACAGCCATTACGACGGCCGGCATTGCTCCATCAGATGCCGCCGCCGCCTCTGGCCTGACCAACATGCTGCGCAATCTTGGCGGCGCGGTCGGCACCGCCTCTCTCGGCACCATCCTGACGAAGCGCGAACAGTTCCATTCCAATATCATCGGCCAGTCGATTACGCTGAGCCGTGACGAAGTTCGCGATCGCCTGGGCAAGCTTACCGGCTACTTCATCCAGCATGGCGTCACCGATCCGGCTGTTGCATCGCAAAAGGCGGTCGTTGCGATGGGTCAGATCGTCAAGCGCCAGGCATTGATCTTGGGCTTCAGCGATACTTTCGCTATCATCGGCGTGGTGCTTGCAGTGGCGGCATTTGCCCTGCTCCTCACCAAAAAGCCTCAGGCCGGCGCCGGTGCGGGCGCCCATTGAAACCCGGCGGACGCCGCAGGAAGATCCTCCGTAGGGAAAGCCCCCTTTGCCGTCATGCGAAGGGGGGCTTCACACGTGAACGCTAATGGCCGATCTCGACCGTGAAGGCGAAACGCGCAACAGCGCCCGGTGCAAGCAGCGTCGTCGAGGGCCGCTTCGACAACTCGCTCGATGCTCCGGCTTGCGCAGCCGTGCCATGCCATGGCTCGACGCAAAGGAAGGGCGCGCCCGGCTTGGTCCAGAGAGCGAGGTTGGGCAGGTTTTCAAAGCGGAACCGCAGGATTGGCCCGCCTTCGGCCCCGTAGCGCAGCCCTTCGCCCGCACCCTTGGGGAAGATCATCGCATCCTGCTCGAAAAGCGCGTGATCCAGAACCAGACGTCCGGCATGAAACGGCGAAGGCAGCGCTGGGGGATTGATAAGGCCGCCCGCCAGCCGCACGAGTTCCGGCTCGCCCTGATTGTCGAGCGTGATGATGTGGGCGCGTCCGGTAGCGCCGGGCAGCGGCCAGGCGAAGGCGGAGTGGAATCCAAGCCCGAAGGGCATCGTCTTCCGGTCGCGGTTGGTCACCTCGGCGCTGACCGTCAGCGCCCGGCCTTCCACCGCATGCTCCACGGCCAGCAGGAATTCGAACGGATAGACCGCCCGGGTACTCTCCGAGGCGGCAAGCTCGTACCGACACATCGTTGCCGCGGATGCCGCGAGGGAAAACTCGCTGCGGCGGGCAAAACCATGCTGGGCCATCGGATAGATCGTGCCGTCGATTGCGATCTTGTCGTCCGGGGCCTTGCCGACGATCGGAAACAGGATCGGCGAACGCCCGGTCCAGAAGGCGGCGTCGCCCGTCCATAGCCACGAGCGTCCGTCGCTTGATTTAAGTGCCTGCATCTCGGCGCCGAGGGAGGAGACATCGACGGTGAGGTCCTGATTGCCGATCCGGATTGAGGCTGGCATCGCAATTTCTCTTTCGTAGGTTGGTACCAAGTCATCTCATTTCCGCACCGTTAGTTTCGACTCAATCGGTGAGGGTGGTAATCACACGCAAGCTGGCGCTCATTCGTTACTTCCGTATCGCGCCCAACCTTGCGATCACTTCGTTCGGAATTCCGTAGCGCTGAATGGCGTCGCGGTTATTTTTCATTCCGCAGATTTCACGCTGGATGAAGAATGCCCAGACCGCGTCGGAGGCGTCATTGAGAAGTCTCTCGCGCTCCGCACTTTGGCGTTCGCCGGTCCAGGCTTTCAAGGCGGCGAGGGCCGCCTCCACCTTCAGCCCGTGACGCCCGAGTGAATCGGCGCGCTCCGACATCAGCTCGTATTCGAGGACGCTGAGGCCGTTCCTATCCTCCTGGGATTGTCTGAAAGACTGCGGGGGCCGAACGCTCATGGGCACGGATTCCTTATCAGCGTAGGCGACAACCTTATCCAATCCGGTCTTTGAGATCGAGAGGGCAGGGGAACGGACCTTTCCCGCCATTTCCCGGCGTGGTAAGGGCGCCGTAACTTTCTTTCAGGCCCATAGCAGACCATGATTCGTATCGAGAATATCAGCAAGCAGCTCAGCCACCGGATCCTCTTCATTGAGGCGTCGGCCGCTCTTAACAAAGGCGAGAAGATCGGCCTCGTCGGCCCGAACGGCGCCGGCAAGACGACGATCTTCCGGATGATCAACGGTGAAGAGCAGCCCGACGAGGGACAGGTCTCCTGCGAGAAGGGCGTCACCATCGGCTATTTCGACCAGGACGTCGGCGAAATGTCAGGCCACAGCGCCGTCGCCGAAGTGATGAACGGCGCCGGGCCGGTCAGCATCGTTGCCGCTGAACTGCGGGAGCTGGAGGCGGCCATGGTCGACCCCGAGAGGGCCGGCGACATGGAGGAGATCATCGAGCGCTACGGCGAGGTGCAGGCGCGTTACGAGGAGCTGGACGGTTATGCGCTCGACGGGCGCGCCCGCGAAGTGCTTGCGGGCCTGAGTTTCAGCCAGGAGATGATGGACGGTGACGTCGGTGCGCTGTCGGGCGGCTGGAAGATGCGCGTGGCGCTTGCCCGCATCCTGCTGATGCGTCCCGACGTCATGCTGCTGGACGAACCGAGCAACCACCTGGATCTCGAAAGCCTGATCTGGCTCGAAGAGTTCCTGAAGGGTTATGAGGGGGCGCTGCTGATGACCTCGCACGACCGCGAGTTCATGAACCGCATCGTCAACAAGATCCTCGAGATCGACGCCGGCTCGCTGACCTCCTATTCCGGCGACTATGAATTTTACGAGCAGCAGCGGGCGCAGAACGAAAAGCAGCAGCAGGCCCAGTTCGAGCGCCAGCAGGCGATGCTCGCCAAGGAAATCAAGTTCATCGAGCGGTTCAAGGCGCGCGCTTCGCATGCTTCGCAGGTGCAGAGCCGCGTGAAGAAGCTGGAGAAGATCGACCGGCTGGAGCCGCCCAAGCGCCGTCAGTCGGTCGCGTTCGAATTCCAGCCAGCGCCGCGCTCCGGCGAGGACGTGATCAGCTTAAAGAACGTCCATAAGAAATATGGCAGCCGAAGCATCTATGAGGGGCTGGATTTCATGGTACGGCGGCGAGAACGCTGGTGCATCATGGGCATCAACGGCGCCGGCAAATCGACGTTGCTGAAGCTGGTGACGGGCACCACGACGCCCGACGAAGGCAGTGTCGCTCTCGGCGCCAGCGTCAAGTTGGGCTATTTCGCCCAGCATGCGATGGATATTCTCGATGGCGAGCGCACGATCTTCCAATCGCTGGAAGATCGCTTTCCCCAGGCAGGGCAGGGGCCTTTGCGCGCGCTCGCCGGATGTTTCGGCTTTTCCGGTGACGATGTCGAGAAAAGGTGCCGGGTGCTGTCGGGCGGCGAGAAGGCCCGGCTGGTCATGGCTATGATGCTGTTCGACCCGCCGAACCTGCTCGTGCTCGACGAGCCGACCAACCATCTCGACCTCGACACCAAGGAAATGCTGATCAAGGCGCTCGCGCAATATGAGGGCACCATGCTCTTCGTATCCCACGACCGGCATTTCCTAGCTGCGCTCTCCAACCGCGTGCTGGAACTGACCCCGGAGGGCGTCCATCAATATGGCGGCGGCTATACGGAATATGTGGCGCGCACGGGTCATGAGGCGCCTGGCCTGCGCAGCTGACGGCTATTTTTCCGGCGGCACGGCGAAACCATTGAAATCGAAACGACCAGCAGAGCGCGTCCGCATATTGTTGGACGGCCGGCGCTTTATCGGCGGTTGTGAAAGCCGTTTATGTGAACGAAGAAGAGCGCCGGCCGACATTGCCGGCGCTCTGCCACGATGATGACCCATTTCCATGGTGTTCGGGCCTTCTTCAAACAATCGGGGCGGGCACATCAGCATGGACTGGATCAATCGTCATATCGATCAGCCGTTATTGAACGGCGCGGCAGGCTTGCTGCGGCAGTGGCACATTCGTACACGGCAGTCGCCGGAGCTGCTGGAGCCGACGTGGAACCTTGTCGTGCTATCCTTTCTCCTTATCGCGAGCGGACAGGTCATGACGGGCAAGCCTTTCGCGCTCAGCATTGCCGCGCTGATCATGCTGGCCCTGCCTTCAGCCAAGAAGTTGCTTTCGGCGGTCAAGGCAGGGGGAAGCGCCTATGGCGCCCGGGAATACAAATCGTCAAGGGCGCGCGCCGTCGCCAAACGGGAGGCGGAATGGTCGGTGCGGATCATCGTGCTGTTTTCATCCGCCTGCCTTCCGTTCATCGCCCGCATCGATGATCCGGTGGGCGCCTGTTTCATGCTCGGGGCAAGTGTCTGGTTCGTGCTGACCGGGCCGCTCAAAACTTACCTCGATGCGGCCGAACCTCCCGAACCGACCGAGGGCGACCGGATGTACAGCGGCGTCTTTCATTTCGGCTGAAAGCCGCCGATGCGACGTTCCATCGGCCGGCCATGAGAGTGAGGGAACCAAACCGGGCGGTCGCCGTTATCTCCGCAGCAACGTAAAAGGAGATTGCGATGCTTTACTACGCTCTGGTGTTTCTCGTTGTGGCCTTGATTGCCGGCGTCCTCGGATTTGGCGGCATTGCAGGGGCTTCAGCTTCCATTGCCCAGGTTCTGTTCTTCATTTTCCTGGTGTTGTTCGTCGTCTCGCTTGTCATGCGCTTCATGCGCAGAGTATAGTGAAGATGGTTCAAGTATAAAAGCCCGGTGATAATTATCGCCGGGTTTTGCTTTCCTTGATGGTCCCGCAGTGGTCGGTGAAACTCGCTTCGAGCGAATGTGCTTTTCGTGCAACCATCCCTAACAAGATCGTGAAAGACTGCATGCTGGTCGCATGTGCCTTCGAAATGTCCCAATGGGGCTGAACCGTGGGGCTGTCGCTTGCGCCTTCCCACGCGCTTTGACACGCGACGCGAAAACGGCGCCGTCCGGGATTGCACTGCGGTCCCCTCCGATATCCGGTGCCGCCAGCCGGGTGGTTCCCGTCACGATTTGAGAAGGAGAGACTTATGAAAAAAACTCTTGCGGCGGCGTTTGCCGCGGTATCGTTGACGTTTTTCGGCGCGGGGGCGGCCAATGCCGCCGACCCTGTCACCAGAACCTATGAAGAGCCGGACCTGCGCAATGGCGTAAAGATCGGTTATCTCACTTGCGATATCGGCGGCGGCACGGGATATGTGCTCGGTTCGTCCAAGGAAGCCGATTGCGTCTTTCAGTCAATTGTCGGCAATGAGCTTTTCGATCACTACACCGGCGAAATCCGAAAGCTTGGCATCGACCTCGGCTTCACCACGCGGAGTCGCTTGATCTGGGCGGTGTTTGCGCCGACGGCTGGTTATCATCGTGGGTCGCTCGCCGGACTTTATGTCGGCGCCAGCGCAGAGGCGACGGTCGGCGCCGGCGTCGGCGCCAACCTCCTGGTCGGTGGCACCTCCGGTTCAATCCATCTGCAGACGGTCAGCCTGACGGGCCAGCTCGGCCTGAATGTCGCGGCCGGCAGCGCGTCGATGACACTGACCCCGGCGGATTGACGGGTTTTGTCGCCCCCTGCCGCGACGCGGCGGGGGCGTCACGAGATTATTGGGCTGGCTTGCTGGCGACGAAACGATGGATATCCGAATTGCAACGCCGGGCGAGGATGAGATCCTGGTCGGCCACTATCTGAAAATCTGGGACAGCTATGGCACGCCGCCGGAACATTACAGGCCGGATGCGGCGGCGCGGATATTGGCGTTTTTGAGAAGCGGTCGCCAGGAGCGACGCCTCGCCTCGTTCCTCGCCGTTGTGGACAATGAAATTGCCGGTTCCGTATCTTGTCAGCTGCACCAATCGCCGTTTCCGGAAGTCATTCGGCCGGAGCAGCGGTTGCACGGTTATATCTGGTCCGTCTATGTCGCCGAGGCTTTCCGCCGGCGCGGCATTGCTTTGGCGCTGACGAACAGGGCCGTTGATTATCTGAAATCCATCGGCTGCACGACTGCCGTCATTCATGCCTCGGATGTGGGGGAGCCAGTCTATCGCAGCGCCGGCTTCGAGCTGGCGAAGGAAATGCGCCTGAAGTTTCCTGTGGAGTGAGCCGCATAGCCGAAGCGCCTACACACGGCTGAGGCATGTGCGCGGCGGCGCGTTTTCTGTTTACGCTTTCGGCTTGCCGGGCGCGATAAAGGCGTTGATCGCCGTCTCGTCATGGCCGGCTTCGCGTAGGAAGCGGCTGGCGAATTCGATGGCAGGACTTCTCAATGCATCGTCCGGCCGGATCAGGTGAAAAGCGACATGGGAATCGAGGGTGCGCTGTGACACTGCGACGACGCGCCCGGCGGCAAGCGCAGCATCCGACAACGGCGGCCGCGCAAGCGCAATGCCGAGCCCTTGCGCGCAGGCATCGACCACCAGATTGTAATCTTCGAAGCGTCGGTCCTGGCCACGCGGCGTATAGTCGACGCCCTCACGCGCTAGCCAGCGCCGCCAGCCCTCGATATTGGAGTCGTGAAGAATCGGCAGATCGAGCAGCGAAAGCGCATCCGAGCGTTGCCCGAGTCGTGCTGCCATTGTCGGTGAGGCGATCGGAAAAGATTTCTCCTGCCACAGCGGCAGGGCGCGCACGCCCGCCCATGGTCCCTTGCCGCAGCGGACGGCAAGGTCCGTGCCTTCGCCGAAGTCCGCCAGGCGGTGTTCGAGCGTCAATTCGACATGCAGCTCATTTCCTTCGAGCTTTGCCAGGCGCGGAAACAACCATAGAGAGGCGACGGACGGAGTAACGGAAAGGCGCACCACCGCCTTGTTCGGCCGTGGCAGCCAGCGCTCGCCGGTGTTCCCGAGCAGGGAAAGAGCTTCCTCGGCACGTGCGAAGAACCGCATGCCCTCCGGGGTGAGGCGCACACCGCGAGCTTCACGCGCGAAGAGCCGCACGCCCATCCAGCGCTCGAGCCGCGAGACCTGCCGCGATACGGCGCCATGGGTGATCCCGCTTTCCTCGGCCGCGGCCGAAAACGATCCGAGCCGAGCGGCGCGGGCAAAGGTCTCGAGCGTATCGAGCGGTGGGAGCACTGGCGAGCTGTGAACCATGCGCACATTTGATCATCGATTGCGGTGCTTTTCAAGCATGTATCGAAGCCCTAATTCGTTGTCGCACGCACAGAGGCGAAAATGAGCATGGCGGCAAGCGCACCGGTTTCGGCAAAACAGCAAGGCGGCTTCGATCTGATCGCCTTTGCGGCGATTGTCGTCACCATTCTCTTCTGGGCCTCTTCCTTCGTGGTGATCCGTATCTGTCTCGGGCCGCTGACGCCGATCGAACTGGCAACGGCGCGTTATGTGGCGGCAGGCGTCCTCGCCCTTGTTTATCTCGCCATCTACCGGCCGATGCCGGAAAAGCGTGAATTCGTCCGCCTCTCGGTCGCTGCCGTCCTCTTCATCGCCGCCTATGCGGTTCTCCTGAACACCGGCGAGCAGACCGTGGCGGCGGGGCCGGCGAGCTTCATCATTAATACCATGCCCGTCTTCACCGCCCTGATTGCCACATTCGCGCTCGGCGAGCGTTTCGGCCGCTGGGGCTGGGTTGGCACCGCGGTTTCCTTCGGCGGCGTGGCGCTGATCGCCGTCGCCTCCGACGGCGGCTTCACGCTCGATCCGAACGCTGTGCTGATCCTCGGTGCGGCGCTCTGCTCGGCGATCGCCAGCGTGTTGCAGAAACCGCTGCTCGCTCGCCTGCCGGCGCTTGCCGTCACCGCCTGGATCCTGCTGATCGGCTCCGTGCCACTGTTTCCGGCCGTCCCGGCGACGATCCGCGCGCTGGCGGCGGCGCCGGCAGAGGTCAATTGGGGCGTTGCCTATCTCGTCATCTTCCCGACTGCGATCGGCTATCTTACCTGGGCCATCGCCTTGAAGCGGCTGACGGCTGCGCGCGCCTCGAATTTTCTCTACGGCGTCCCGCCGGTCGCAACGCTGATCGGGTTCGTCGGGCTGGGTGAGACGCCGACCGCACTGGGTGCTGCCGGCGGCGTCATGGCGATCCTTGGCGTGCTCGTGGTCAACGTGATGCGGAAACGATAACCGTATCGCGCTGCCGCCACGTTCGGAGTGCCGCAGTCGGGCAACTGACAAATAGGCATTGCGCCGCCGTTCGCTTTCTTTAAAAACGAAAGCAGAGCGAAAGGGGCGCGGATGTTCTTGACCGACCGACAAACTGAAATCGTGGCGATTGCGAAATCGAGCGGCAGGGTCCTGGTCGAGGAGCTCGCCTCCCGCTTCTCGGTGACGCCGCAAACAATCCGCAAGGATCTGAACGATCTCTGCGACGCGCAGGTGCTGACGCGCATTCATGGCGGCGCGACATTTCCGAGCGGAACGGAGAACGTCAAATACGAGGCGCGGCGGCAGATCGCCGCTTCGGAGAAGCAGGCGATCGGTATGGCGGCAGTCGAGCTGATCCCGAGCGGAGCCTCGCTTTTCATCAACATCGGCACGACGACCGAAGCGGTGGGCGAGGCGCTCGCCAATCACCACGAGCTGATGGTGATCACCAATAATATCAACGTTGCCAACAGGTTGCGTCTCTTTCCGGCCATCGAGGTGGTGATCGCCGGCGGCGTCGTGCGCGGCTCGGACGGCGGCATCGTCGGCGAAGCGGCGGTCGACTTCATCCGGCAGTTCAAGGTCGATTATGCCGTCATCGGCGCATCGGCAATCGATATTGACGGTGCGCTCCTCGATTATGATTTTCGCGAAGTGAAGGTCGCGCAGGCGATTATCGCCAATGCCCGGCATGTCATCCTCGTTGCCGATTCGACGAAATTCGAACGCACCGCGCCGGTCCGGATCGGCCAGCTTTCCCAGGTCCATACCTTCATCACCGACCACTGTCCGGTGCCGTCCATCCGCAATCTCTGCCTCGAAAACAATGTGAAGCTGATCGAAACGAGCACCAGATCGCGCTAGGTCACGCGAATGGAACAAACATTCGTTTGACATTCGCATTCCTTTCGTTTTAACTGTTATCACTTTCGCAATCGCGCAAGTTTTGTGCGATGCGAAATCAGCAGTGGGCTCGGAGGGGCAATTGGGCCGGGAGATACACGACATATTCGTCATTGGCGGCGGCATTAACGGCTGCGGCATTGCGCGCGATGCCGTCGGGCGCGGCTATTCCGTCGCGCTGGCGGAGATGAACGATTTTGCCTCCGGCACGTCGTCCGGCGCCACCAAGCTGATTCATGGCGGCCTGCGTTATCTCGAGCATTACGAGTTCCGGCTGGTGCGCGAATCGCTGATGGAGCGCGAGATCCTCTGGGCGATGGCGCCGCACATCATCTGGCCGCTGCGCTTCGTATTGCCTTATCACAAGGGCGGCATCCGCCCGGCCTGGCTGATCCGACTCGGCCTCTTCCTTTACGATCATCTCGGCGGCCGCAAGCTGCTGCCGGCGACGTCGGTACTCGACATGCGCAAGGACCCGGCCGGCAAGCCGCTGAAGGCGCTGTTCACGAGGGCGTTTGAATATTCCGACGGCTGGGTCGATGATGCCCGCATGGTCGTGTTGAACGCCCGCGACGCAGCCGACAAAGGGGCGGCCATCCTGCCGCGCACCAAGGTGGTGTCGGCGCGGCGCGAGAATGGTCTCTGGCACATTGAAACGACCGATACGGTGACTGGCCGCAATGACAGCCATCAGGCCCGCATGCTGATCAATGCCGCCGGTCCCTGGGTCGATCATGTCATCCGTTCCGCCTTCGGCCAGAACGAGGCCCACCACGTTCGTCTCGTTCAGGGTAGCCATATCGTCGTCAGGAAGAAGTTCGACGACCCTCGTGCCTATTTCTTCCAGAATCCTGACAACCGCATCATTTTCGCCATTCCCTATGAGGGCGATTTCACCCTGATTGGCACCACCGACCGCGACTACACCGCCGATCCCAAGGACGTCCGGATCTCCGAGGAAGAGACCGTCTACCTCTGCAACGCGGCTTCGGAATATTTCAAGGAACCGGTGCGGCCGGAAGATATCGTCTGGACCTATTCGGCGGTCAGGCCGCTTTATGATGACGGCGCCTCGAAGGCGCAGGAGGCGACACGCGATTATGTGCTGAAGCTGGAAGCCGAAGGCGGGGCTGCGCCGCTGCTCAACGTCTTCGGCGGTAAGCTCACCACCTATCGCCGGCTTTCCGAGCATGCGCTGGAGAAAATCGGTGCCGCGATCGGGGTCAAGGGCAGCCCGTGGACGGCAAAGAGCCATCTGCCGGGCGGCAATTTCGCGGTCCAGGGTTATGAGGGCGAAGTCGCCAAGTTGAAGCGGCGTTACCCCTTCCTTGCCGATCCGCATGCGCGCCGGCTGGTGCGCCGCTACGGCACCAGGGCCGAGACGCTGCTCGGCGATGCCCGCGGCATTGAAGACCTCGGGCAGCTGTTCGGCGCCGATCTTTACGAAGCCGAGGTCAAATACCTCGTCGAACATGAGTGGGCCCGGCACGCCGAAGACGTGCTGTGGAGGAGAACAAAGGATGGTCTGCGCCTTTCGAAGGAACAGGCTCAGTCACTGGAGGAGTACATGGCTGCCATACCGGCGATGGCCGGATAAGGTGGCGTGTGGTCCCCGCTGCGTGGAGGCACGGGAATCGGAATGCTGGAACTGCGAAACGCCGCCAAGATGGTGGGCGCGGACTATCATATCTATCCGACCGATCTGGTCCTCGAGCGCGGCACGCTGAACGTCCTGCTCGGGCCGACGCTGTCGGGCAAGACGTCGCTGATGCGGCTGATGGCCGGGCTCGACCGTCCGACCGCCGGCTCCGTCCGTTTCGACGGCGCTGATGTCACTGGCATGCCGGTGCAGAAGCGCAATGTCGCCATGGTCTACCAGCAGTTCATCAATTATCCGGCGCTGACCGTATACGAGAACATTGCCTCGCCGATGCGCATATCGGGCAAGGATGCCGCCACCATCGACCGCGAAGTGCGCAAGGCGGCCGAGCTTCTGAAGCTCACGCCCTATCTTGATCGCACGCCGCTCAACCTGTCCGGTGGCCAGCAGCAGCGCACTGCGCTGGCGCGCGCGCTCGTCAAGAATGCCAGCCTCGTGCTGATGGACGAGCCGCTTGCCAACCTCGACTACAAGCTGCGTGAGGAATTGCGTGAAGAGCTGCCGAAGATCTTCGCCCAATCCGGCGCGATCTTCGTCTATGCCACGACCGAACCGTCCGAAGCGCTGCTGCTCGGCGGCAACACGGCGACATTGAACGAAGGCCGGGTGACCCAGTTCGGGCAGACGATCGATGTTTACCGCCGGCCTGCCGACCTCGCTACCGCCGGCATCTTCGCCGACCCGCCGCTAAACACGCTCGACGTCACCAAATCCGGCAATGCCTTTACGCGTCCGGGCGGGGCAGCCCTTCCGGTTCCCCCGCATCTGGCCGTCGTGCCGGACGGGCCGGTGACGGTCGCTTTTCACCCGCATCATCTCGGCTTCAAGCCGCAGACGGGTGACGCGGCCTGCCTGCAGGCGCGCACGCTGGTTTCGGAGATCACCGGTTCGGAGAGCTTCGTTCACCTGGAATATGATGGCGTGCGCTGGGTAATGCTGGCGCACGGGATTCACGACATCGATCCCGACATGGAGATCGAGGCCTTCCTCGACATGCGCCACCTCTTGGCCTTCGGCGCCGACGGCCGCGCCATCGCTTCGGCCGGCCGCGATGCCGCAACGACCGGAAAGGCATAGGAGAGCACAATGGCACGCATTACGCTCGACCATATCCGCCACGCCTACGGAGCCAATCCGCAGACGGAGAATGATTATTCGCTGAAGGAAGTCGACCACGAGTGGAACGACGGCGGCGCCTATGCGCTGCTCGGTCCTTCCGGCTGTGGCAAGACCACGCTGCTCAACATCATCTCCGGTCTGTTGCAGCCTTCGCATGGCCGCATCCTCTTCGACGGCAAGGATGTGACGAATCTTTCGACGCAGAGCCGCAACATCGCGCAGGTCTTCCAGTTCCCTGTCATCTACGACACGATGACCGTTTACGACAATCTCGCCTTCCCCCTGCGCAACCGCGGCGTGGCGGAAGCCGATGTCGACCGGCGCGTGCGCGACATTCTCGAAATGATCGACCTTGCCGGCTGGGCCAAGCGCAAGGCGCAGGGGCTGACGGCCGACCAGAAGCAGAAGATCTCTCTCGGCCGCGGCCTGGTGCGCAACGACGTCAACGCCATTCTGTTCGACGAGCCGCTGACCGTTATCGATCCGCATATGAAATGGGTGCTGCGCTCGCAGCTGAAACGGTTGCACAAGCAGTTCGGCTTCACCATGGTCTACGTCACCCATGACCAGACCGAGGCGCTGACTTTCGCCGAGAAGGTCGTCGTCATGTATGACGGCCAGATCGTTCAGATCGGCACGCCCGCCGAACTCTTCGAGCGGCCGAGCCACACCTTCGTCGGCTATTTCATCGGTTCGCCGGGTATGAACGTCATGCCGGCGCAGATCGACGGCAGCGCCGTCAAGGTCGGAGACGAGGTGCTGGCGCTCGATTACGCGCCGAAGACTGCAGGTAGCTCCAAGACCGAGCTCGGCATCCGCCCGGAATTCATCCGCCTCGGGCGGGAAGGCATGCCGATCACCATCACCAAGATCGAGGATATCGGTCGACAGAAGATCGTGCGCGCTCGCTTCGCCGGCCAGCCGATTGCGATCGTCGTGCAGGAGGATACGGACATCCCCACGGATGCTCGCGTCACCTTCGATCCGTCCGCCATCAGCATTTACGCCGACAGCTGGCGTGTCGGCAGGGAGGCCTGAGCCATGCAGAAGACGTGGAACAACAAAGCCTGGTTTCTGGTCCTGCCGGTGCTGTTGCTCGTGGCCTTCTCGGCCGCCATCCCACTGATGACCGTGGTCAACTATTCGGTGCAGGATACGTTCGGCAACAACGAGTTCTTCTGGGCAGGTACCGACTGGTTCGTCCAGACGCTGCATTCCGACCGCTTCTGGGAAGCGCTCGAGCGCAACCTGCTCTTCTCCTTCATCATCCTGGCGCTGGAAATTCCGCTCGGCATCTTCATCGCGCTCAACATGCCGAAGAAGGGTATCGGCGTTCCGGTCTGCCTCGTTCTGATGGCGCTGCCGCTGCTCATCCCGTGGAATGTCGTCGGCACTATCTGGCAGGTCTTCGGACGTGTCGATATCGGCCTCCTCGGCCATACGCTCGAAGGGCTCGGCCTCGATTACAACTATGTCCGCGATCCCGTCGATGCCTGGGTCACCGTCATCGTCATGGATGTCTGGCACTGGACGAGCCTCGTCGTGCTGCTCTGCTATGCCGGCCTCGTCTCGATCCCCGACGCCTATTATCAGGCCGCCAAGATCGACGGCGCCTCGCGCTGGTCCGTATTCCGCTACATCCAGCTTCCGAAGATGAAGCGGGTGCTGCTGATCGCCGTGCTCCTGCGCTTCATGGACAGTTTCATGATTTATACCGAGCCCTTCGTCGTCACCGGCGGCGGCCCCGGCAACTCGACGACCTTCCTGTCCATCGATCTCGTGAAGATGGCCGTCGGCCAGTTCGATCTCGGCCCCGCCGCGGCGATGTCGATCATCTACTTCCTGATCATCCTGCTGCTGTCATGGATCTTCTACACGGTCATGACCAGCAGCGACGCCAACGCCTGAGAAAGGAGAGATCCATGGCTGCGACAATGAAATACAAGCCCGCCGGAAATTTCTCCTGGGTGGTCACGACGCTCTACATCGTCTTTCTGCTCCTGCCGATCTACTGGCTGATCAACATGAGCTTCAAGGAGAATGCCGAGATCACCGGCGCCTTCTCGCTGTGGCCGCAAAACCCGACGCTCCGGAACTACGCCGTCATCTTCACCGATCCGTCCTGGTATAGCGGTTATATCAACTCCATCATCTACGTGGTGATGAACACTGTTATCTCGGTGCTTGCGGCGCTGCCGGCGGCCTATGCCTTCTCGCGCTACCGGTTCCTCGGCGACAAGCACCTGTTCTTCTGGCTGCTGACCAACCGGATGGCGCCGCCCGCCGTCTTCGCACTGCCCTTCTTCCAGCTCTATTCCGCCTTCGGCCTGATCGACACGCACATCGCGGTGGCGCTCGCCCACTGCCTGTTCAATGTGCCACTGGCAGTCTGGATCCTCGAAGGCTTCATGTCTGGCGTGCCGAAGGAGATCGATGAAACCGCCTATATCGACGGCTACTCCTTCCCGCGCTTCTTCGTGAAGATCTTCATGCCGCTGATTGCGAGCGGGATCGGTGTCGCCGCCTTCTTCTGCTTCATGTTCTCCTGGGTCGAACTGCTGCTGGCCCGCACGCTGACGACGACCGCGGCAAAGCCGATCTCGGCGATCATGACACGCACGGTTTCGGCGGCCGGCATGGACTGGGGCGTACTGGCGGCAGCCGGCGTGCTGACCATCATTCCCGGCGCGCTCGTCATCTATTTCGTTCGCAATTACATCGCCAAGGGCTTTGCCCTGGGCCGCGTCTGAGGAGGAGACGGCCATGAATTTTTCCTGGATGGCTTGGACACTGCCGACGGCGCTGTTCTTCCTGACGATCCTGGCGCTGCTGATAGCCATGAGCGTCTGGGAATATTTTTCGCCGGGCGGCACGCCGCGCACAGGCGTGCTGCGGTTCGAGACGACGCGCGGCGACCGGCTTTTCATTTCGCTGCTTGGGGCAGCATTCATTCATCTTGCATGGCTTGGGCTCGCTGGGCCCAACCTGTGGTGGGCTCTTGCTATTTCCGTAGTCTACGCCATTGGCGTGTTCCGCTACGTGTAACGGCAGGGAGAAGACAGATGGCCGGGGGTACTGGCCGCCTGAGACGTGACTGCAATCGCAAACCCTGGGAGGATATTATGCGACGGCACTTATTGACGACGACAGCAGGCTTGCTGCTGGCGATGACAGCATCGGCCTATGCCGGCATGGACGAGGCCAAGACGTTCCTCGACAAGGAAGTCGGTGATCTCTCGACGCTTACCCGCGCCGACCAGGAAAAGGAAATGCAGTGGTTCGTCGATGCCGCGAAGCCCTTCGCCGGCATGGACATTAAGGTCGTTTCCGAAACGATCACCACGCATGAATATGAATCGAAGGTGCTGGCTCCGGCCTTCACCGCGATCACAGGCATCAAGATCACCCATGACCTGATCGGCGAAGGCGATGTGGTGGAAAAGCTGCAGACGCAGATGCAGTCGGGCGAAAACATCTACGACGCCTACATCAACGACTCGGACCTGATCGGCACCCATTGGCGCTACCAGCAGGCCCGCTCGCTGACCGACTGGATGGCCAATGAAGGCAAGGATGTCACCAATCCTGGTCTCGACGTCGACGACTTCATCGGCAAATCGTTCACGACGGCGCCTGATGGCAAGCTTTACCAGCTGCCGGACCAGCAGTTCGCTAACCTTTACTGGTTCCGCTACGACTGGTTCAACGACGAGAAGAACAAGGCGGACTTCAAGGCGAAGTACGGCTACGATCTCGGCGTGCCGGTCAACTGGTCGGCTTATGAGGATATTGCCGAGTTCTTCACCGGCCGCGAGATCGACGGCAAGAAGGTCTATGGCCACATGGACTACGGCAAGAAGGACCCGTCGCTCGGCTGGCGCTTCACCGACGCTTGGCTTTCGATGGCCGGCAACGGTGACAAGGGCATTCCGAACGGCAAGCCGGTCGACGAATGGGGCATCAAGGTCGACGAGAACTCCCGTCCTGTCGGTTCGTGCGTCGCACGCGGCGGCGACACCAACGGCCCGGCAGCGGTCTATTCCATCCAGAAGTATCTGGACTGGATGAAGGCCTATGCACCGGCCGCCGCTCAGGGCATGACCTTCTCCGAATCCGGACCGGTCCCCTCGCAAGGTGAAGTCGCCCAGCAGATGTTCACCTACACGGCCTTCACGGCCGACTTTGTCAAGGAAGGCCTGCCGGTCGTCAATGCGGACGGCACACCGAAATGGCGCTTCGCACCAAGCCCGCACGGCGTCTACTGGAAGGACGGCATGAAGCTCGGCTATCAGGATGCCGGCTCCTGGACGCTGATGAAGTCCACACCCGTCGATCGCGCCAAGGCGGCCTGGCTCTATGCCCAGTTCGTCACTTCCAAGACTGTCGACGTGAAGAAGAGCCACATGGGCCTCACCTTCATCCGCCAGTCGACGCTCGATCATAAGTCCTTCACCGATCGCGCGCCGAAGCTCGGCGGCCTGATCGAATTCTACCGTTCGCCGGCCCGCCTGCAGTGGTCGCCGACCGGTACGAACGTTCCTGACTATCCGAAGCTCGCGCAGCTGTGGTGGCAGGCGATCGGTGACGCCTCTTCCGGCGCCAAGACGGCGCAGGAAGCGATGGACTCGCTTTGCTCCGAGCAGGAAAAGGTGCTGCAGCGCCTGGAACGCGCCAAGGTCCAGGGCGATATCGGTCCGAAACTCGCCGAAGAGCATGATCTCGCTTATTGGAATGCGGATGCGGTAAAGAAGGGCAACCTGGCACCGCAGCTGAAGATCGAGAACGAGAAGGAAAAGCCGCTGACCGTCAACTACGACGAGCTCGTCAAGAGCTGGCAGAAGAAGTAAGGCGGACCCGGCCGGAGGCGACGAGGCCTCCGGCCATCACTTCCTGCCACCGGCAGCAAGCCGGTGGCATCCCACAATCTTTCTCTCATCAAACCCGGCGTCCTGCCGCTGAGCGGCAGGCTGAGCGGTTTCGTGCGAGCCGGAGATGGATGTATGAGCGGCTATATTCTTTCGATCGACCAGGGCACGACGTCTTCACGCGCCATCATCTTCGATGGCGACATGAAAATGGCCGGCTCGGCGCAGGCGGAGATCACCCAATATTATCCGCAGCCCGGATGGGTGGAGCATGACGCCGCCGAAATCTGGCAGTCCGTCGTCGACACGGTGCGCAGCGCGATCGCCGATGCCGGCATGAACGCCGCCGCGATCGCGGCGATCGGCATTACCAATCAGCGTGAGACGGCAGTCGTCTGGGATCGCAAGTCCGGCGCGCCGCTTCACCGCGCTATTGTCTGGCAGGACAGGCGCACGGCCGAAATGTGCGAGAGCCTGAAGGCCGACGGATATGAGAAGCTGTTCAGTGCCAAGACAGGCCTGCTGCTCGATCCCTATTTCTCCGGCACGAAGCTGCGCTGGCTGCTCGACAATGTCGATGGCCTGCGGGAAAAGGCGGAGGCGGGCGAGGTCTGCTTCGGCACGATCGACAGCTGGCTGATCTACAAGCTGACTGATGGTCGCGTGCACGCTACCGATGCGACCAATGCGTCGCGAACGCTGCTCTATAATATCGATGACGGGGCATGGGACGAGGAGCTTCTCGGCATTCTCGGCATTCCCTCCGCCATGCTGCCCGAGGTCAGGGAATGCGCCGATGATTTCGGCCGAGTCGACGAGGCGCTGTTCGGCGCCGCGCTTCCGATCCTCGGTGTCGCCGGCGATCAGCAGGCTGCGGCCGTCGGCAATGCCTGTTTTGATCCTGGCATGATGAAATCCACCTATGGCACCGGCTGCTTCGCTCTGCTGAACACCGGCCGGGATCGCGTTTCCTCCTCCAACCGGATGCTGACGACCATTGCCTGCCGGCTCGACGGCGAAACGACTTATGCGCTCGAAGGCTCGATTTTCATTGCGGGTGCGGCCGTGCAATGGCTGCGCGACGGCCTCGGCATCATCAGCCAGGCTTCCGAGGCAGGGGTTCTTGCGACCAAGGCGGACCCCGGCCAGCAGGTCTATATCGTTCCGGCCTTCACCGGCCTCGGCGCGCCCTATTGGGATCCAGCCGCGCGCGGCGCGATCTTCGGCCTGACGCGCAACAGCGGGCCGGCGGAATTCGCCCGCGCCGTGCTTGAATCCGTCGCCTACCAGACGCTCGACCTGCTCGTTGCGATGAAGAAGGACTGGGGCGCCAACCAGTTGGAAACCGTCCTGCGTGTCGATGGCGGCATGGCCGCGTCCGACTGGACGATGCAGTGTCTGGCGGACATCACGGGAAATCCCGTCGACCGCTCGGCGATCCGCGAGACGACGGCGCTGGGAGCCGCCTGGCTCGCCGGCTCGAAGGCCGGCATCTGGCCCGGCAGGCGGGAGTTTGCACAGGCCTGGGCCTGCGACCGCCGCTTCAATCCCTCGATGGAGGAAGGCGAGCGGCAGACCAAGATCATCGGTTGGAAGAATGCCGTGTCGCGCATGATTTCGGACACGGCGGCAGGATAGCGGCGAGATCGATGCCGTGGGTGTCAAACCACCAATCCGCACTCATGGCGGAATAGCGGTCGCGAAGGCGCAGATATTTAACGCGGAGCCGCTTCTGGCGTTCGACTTCGTCCTTAAAGAAGGGATGGTCGAGCGTGCCGCCCATCTTATGGATGCGGCGGAGCAATTTCCGCAGAACATATCCCTGTTCCTTGTTGCCCGGCCGATAGCCGCTTTCCACGATTGTCGTGACGGTCTCGCACAATGTCTCCAGCGCATCGCTTTGCGGCGTGCCGTTGACGATCATATCGAGACGTTCCCCGCCGAAGCCGACGTCTATGCAGCTTCTGAGCGGATTGACGATGTTTCCGATCTCGACCCCATCTTTGTAGAACGCGGTGCAGTATCCCGTGATGCTGCCATCGCTCCAGATGCATTGCGAATCTGGAACGACGGGCACGCGCCCACTATAGAACGGCGTCCATTCAAGCAGGTGGTCCGGATGGATCGTTACGTGATCCGGCGTGATGCCCAGTGGTCCAGAAACGCAAGCCAGAAGTCGATGGCATCGCCGACTGTCATTTCTCTAAGCGAAAAAAGGCCAAGCATGGTGAAGTGGAGAAGATGAGTCCCGTCTGGATCAGGCGTCCCGCGGTGACATAGGCAACCTCCTTCGCTGTTCGTGTCTTTCTGCAACATAGCGGTATGACGCGCATGCAGACAGGCTATTGAACATTGGCTCATTTGAGACTAAATATAACCTCAAGTGAATTGGAGCCAATTGCATGACCGGATTTGCAGTCGTTGCCGATGTTCTCGGCTTGCCAGCCAGGGAGCCGGCCTCGCGTTCGGCCTTCGGGCTGCTTTCCAGCATCGAGGAGGGATTGCCGGTCAAGGCGCTTGACCGGATGGCGCTGCTTCTCGCCCCGAGCGATGCGCAGTTCAAGTACCGACTGGTGCCGAAGGCCACCTATGAGCGGCGCAAGTCCAAGCATCGGCTTTCCTCCGACGAGGGCATAAAGCTCGCTCGCCTCGCGCGCGTCTGGGGGCTGGCGCTCGATGTCTGGCAAAGCGACATCGAGGCGCGAGATTTCCTGTTCCGCCCCCATGCGATGCTGGAGGACAGGCGGCCGATCGACGTCGTTATCCAGAGCGAAATCGGCGGCGAACTCGTTCTCGATATCCTCGGAAGCCTGAAATACGGCAGTGCTGCGTGAGCGCGCAACGCCTGGATCGCACGCTGACATCTGTCCGCATCGGAGATCCTGACGGAACCTATCCGATCTTCGACGCCACCGGCTCGACCATCGCGCCGGGGCGGTGGAATACGGCGGGCAGCCCGATCATTTACACGAGCGAACACTATTCGACGGCGCTTCTCGAAAAGCTCGTGCATGGCAGCGGGCGGCTGCCGCCCAACCAGCATTATGTCACCATCACCATACCGCGCGGGGTTAGCTACGAGGTTTTCTCCGAGCCCGCGCTCTCGGGCTGGGACAGCATGCCGGCCAGCGTTAGCAAGGACTTCGGCGAAGGCTGGTGCCAGGAGAAGCGCAGCGCTATCCTGCTGGTGCCGAGCGTCGTCGCCCGCGTCGACCGCAACGTGCTGATCAATCCGGCGCATCCGGAATTCTCCTCGATCACGGCGAGTCTCCACGAGCCAGTGTTCTGGGATCGCCGTCTGTTCGGCATGTGACGCGGCAGCAGGAAAACGTTTCCCCCGAGCAATGGCGCTGTCGCTCCTCTCTAATGTTGCGATCAGGTCTTCTGGCGCGGCGAGCGGGCCATCAGCCTGGCATAGGCAATAGCCGACAGCATGTTGACGTGATTGGCTTTGCCGGTACCGGCGATGTCGAAGGCGGTGCCGTGATCGACCGAGACGCGGTCGATCGGCAGACCGAGCGAGACGTTGACGGCCGTATCGAAGGCAACGAGCTTGATCGGTATATGGCCCTGATCGTGATACTGGGCAATGACCAGATCAAAGGCGCCGTTATAGGCGCGGGCGAAGACCGTGTCGGCGGAGATCGGGCCGACAACGTCGATACCCCTGGCCTGCGCCTGCTCGACGGCCGGCGCCAGGAATTCCATGTCCTCGGTGCCGAACAGGCCATTTTCGCCGCAATGCGGATTGAGGCCAGCGACGGCAATGCGGGCCTTCTTGCCGAGGCGCAGGAAATGCCTGTGGCCGGCTTCGATGGTGGCGAGCACCCGCTCGGTCTTGGCGCGTTCGATCGCGCCCTTTAGCGAGATATGGGTCGAGACATGGATGGTGTTCAGCCGCTCGGAAGCAAGCAGCATGAAGGAGCTCTTCGAGCCTGTGAGGTGTGCGAGAAGCCCGGTATGGCCGTCATGGTGATGGCCGGCAAGGTTCATCGCTTCCTTGTTGATCGGGGCGGTGACGATGACATCGGCCTGTCCCGACATGGCGAGATCGACGGCGCGGGTGATGTAGCGTACCGAGGCATCGCCGGCGACCGGGCTCACCTTGCCGATCTCGGGCAGGGCGGCGCCGAGCGAGACCTCATCGACCGCGATCCTGTCGCCGGCGGCCTCGGCGGGTCCGAATTTCAGGCCCGAGCCGGTAACACGATCGGCCCGCTCCAGCGCTTCCACATTGCCGACGATAACGAAATCGCGACGCTCTTCGCTTGGAAGAGCCGCCAAGGCCTTGACGATCACTTCGGGGCCGACGCCGGCGGGATCACCGAGTGTCACGGCGACTTTCGCATTCCTGTCCATCAATCGAGTTCCTTCTGAAACCGTTGCTTAGGTCCGAAGCATGATGTCGAAAACCGCCCACTCTTTTCGGCATCATGCTTTAAAAGGCGGCCGCGTAAATCGAGCGAATGTCGGCGCGGGTTAGATCGCGCGGATTGTTGTCGAGCAGCCGGCGAATGGCAAAGGCGTCATCGACCATCGCATCGAGATCGCTTTCCGGCACGCCTAGGCCGGAGAGCTTCATTTCGATGCCGAGTTCGGCGCAGAAAGCGTAAGCCGCATCGAAGACGGAGGCGATGTTTTCCGCGGTTTCGTAGCCGAGCGCTGCCATCACCGCTTTCGTCTTCTCCGCGGCTGCCGGCGTGTTGAAGGCGAGAACATGCGGGAAGATCAGAGCATTCGCGGCACCATGAGCCACGTGCCAGCGCGTGCCGAGAGGGTAGGCGAGAGCATGGCCGCCGGCAGTATTGACCGGGCCGAGACAGAAGCCGCCGTAAAGGGAGGCGAGCGCGAGACCGGCGCGCGCCTCCGCGTCGCCGCCGTTCTTGACGGCACGGGCAAGATATCTGCCGACGAGCCGCGTTCCCTCGATCGCATAGATGTCGACCATCGGATGGGCTTTGCGGTTGGTGAAGGCTTCGACACAATGGGCCATGGCGTCGACGCCGGTTGCGGCGGTGGTGCGCGCCGGCACGCTGAAGGTCAGCGCCGGATCGACGATGGCGATGTCGGCCAGCATATGAAAGCTTTCAACGGCGAGCTTCGCCATCGTCTTGGGATCGGTGACGAGCGCGCGGATGCCGGCCTCGCTGCCGGTGCCGGACGTCGTCGGCACCTGGGCGAGCCCGACTTTGCGCGGGCCGTTGACCTTGTTCGGACCGACAACCTCGTGCAGCGTCTGCGTCGAGCCGGCAAGAACGGCGGCGAGCTTTGCCAGATCCATGGCGCTGCCGCCGCCGAAGCCGACGATCAACTCGGCATCGGCGGCGTTAGCCACTCCCAATACTTTGTCGAGGTTGGCCGTATCCGGCTCGGGCGTCACCTCGGAAAACACCGTGACCTCGCCCTTCAGTTCCAGCACATCGATGCGCGAAGCGTTGAACGCATCCGAGATCACAAGCGTGCGCCTGTAGCCCTTTTCGGCAGCCCATCTGCCGAGCTTTCCCGCCGTGCCGATGCCGAACTCGATCAAATGCGGCCGAACTATCGTGATTGGCGAACCCAAGCTGGCCATGAATCAGTCCTCCCTGCGGATCTTGCGGCAACAGTGTCGCCCTCTTTAATGTAAAGTTGTAATGTCAATGTCAAGTCGGCATTCCAGAGGGCTGAAAATTTTGTCGCCTGATATCGGAACGTTGAAGCTCTCATGCGGAGAGAATATACATAAACATCAGTTAAATCTGCAGGTTATCGGATCTCTGTCTTTGAATTCCAATAATCCGCTCAGGCCGAACCTGCCTATCGTATGTTCGAGGAGCCAGTCGAACTTGTTATCAAGCTCAAGCCGTTCGACCGGTCGAAGCCGTTGAATCCCGCGTTCTTCTCCCTCTCCGGACGCAGATTTACAATTGCTCAGCCGCCGCCTCGCTTACGGCAAGGATTGCGGGGCGAGGCGCACATATTTGATGGCGCGCCGATAGTATGTGTAGGCGATATGGAGTGTGCCGTCGCCGCCTTGGACGACTGAGGGATAGGAGAATTCGCGGTTCAGCGAATCCTTGGAATTGTTGCTGAGGCAGAAGCCATCGCCGGTATCGAGATCCATGCGATGCGGAAAGCTCTTGCCGCCATTCCTCGATATCGCGAGGCTCAGCGGCGCACGCGGGACACCCCAGACCGCCTTGCGGCCGACATCGGAAGCAGGAACGGTAGCTGTCGCTCCGGCCTCGTCGCCCTCGATTTCATCGTAGAGAGACTGGCGCCGTGCATCCGACATGGCTGCATTCGAATGGTTATAAACCATTGCAATCGCTCCATCATCCAGGACTGTGGCCTGGATCGAGGAATTGTTGTTCGGCAGGTCCGTGGGCTCCGGAGCGCTCCACGTCCTGCCGCCGTCGTTCGATCGGCTGGAAAGAACGGTCTCGGCGAAACGGTTGCGGTAGAAGGCGATCATCTCGCCGCCGCCGAGTGGAAGGATGTTCATGTGCACGGCGCCGATGCTGTCGGGAACGTCGTTCATCTGCCAGCTCGCGCCGCCGTCGCGCGAGATCAACACCGCTGCCGTATCGGCGTCGCCGCTCCAGCGCCGGCCGTCGAGGCCGACGCAGCGGAAGATTGGGAGCAGCCATTCGCCTCTGTCGTTCACGACGATCTGCTGGCGAACGAAGGTACCGGGGCTGTCGCAGAGGATACGGACCGGGCCGAACGTCCGGCCGCCGTCATCGGAGATCCGGCATTTGACAACGGAGCCGTCCTGATTGCCCGAGGTCTGCGAGGTAAAAAGCAGCCATGTCTTTCCGTCAGGAGCATTGAAAATCAACGGGTTCTGCTCGGATTTCTCCGGATCGTCGCTCATCTTCTCCGGTTCGGACCAGCGCTCGGAGCCCGGCGCCAGCCGCGACATGTAAATGGAGATATCGCCCATGCCCTCCATAGTTCCGCCGAACCAGACGCAGGTCAGCGCGCCATCGGGCAGAAAGGCGAGATTTGCCGCGTGGTTCTGGATGCAGGGCGAGGGCAGATAGGTGTCTGCGCGGCCCTCGACAGCGGGGTGGGCTGTGATGGCCCCGGTCATCAGGGCGGGAACGGCTTCGGGGGGCAGTCCGGTAAAGCGCATGGCGGGTCTCCTCAGGGCAGCTTGGCGTAGCTCTCGGCGAGTGCGGCATAATCCGCTTCGCTGAGCGGCATTAGTGGTGCGCGGGTGCGCCTCCATGCGGGATTGCCCGTCTTCAGCCCGACCATTGCCTTGATGGCCGGGATCTGGACGTAGGAGTTGGAAAGTGTGCGGTAAGCATTGATGCGCGCCTGCGCCGCCTCGACTCCGCTGGCGCGCCTCTCGTCGTGGACATGGTCGTAGACCGTGCGCAGTGAATCTGCCACGAGATTGGAGGTCGCAGTGATGCAGCCCGCGCCGCCGGCCTTCAAGAGCGGCAGCAGCAGGGGATCGGCGCCCGCCAGGACGGAAAAGCCGGGATAGGCAGCGATAATGGCCTGCATGTTGTTGAAATCGCCCGCAGATTCCTTGATGCCTACGACGGTTTCCGGGAAAGCGGCAATCAGCCGGCCGATCAGCGGAATGGAGAGCGGCACACCCGAGACCTGCGGGATATGATAGAGGATGACCTGCAGTCGCGTGTCGGCGACTTTCTCCAGCACCTGCGAATAGGCGGCAAAGAGGCCGTCGTCTGAGACGCCCTTGTAGTAGAAGGGCGGCAGCATCACCACCTTGGTGACGCCGAGCGACAGGGCGTGCCGGGTCAGTTCGACGGTCTCCGGAATGGCGACGACGCCCGTTCCCGGCAACAGCTTGTCGGAAGGAATGCCGGCCTCCAGCGCCGCTTCCAGAATGGCGCGCCGCTCGCCTCCGGAAAAGGAATTGGCCTCACCCGTTGTGCCGAGCAGGGCCACGCCATGACATCCCTCGGCCAGCAGCCGTCGGCAATGATCGGTGAAAAGGCTGAGATCCGGCGTATTGTCCGCGGTCAGCGGCGTTGCGGCCGCGCTGAAAACGCCTGTAATCCTGTGATGGCTCATTCCGCCCTCCCTTCGGCGCGCCTTGTCTTGCCGATCCGTCGAACCGTCCGACAGCACATGCGATTGTCATTTGTCTGTGGCGATGGAGTGCAAAGAACTTTTCCATCGCGGCGCTTTTGTCAAGAAGACAAAATGAGTGACTGCGGAGGCGAAATATTATCTAACTGTAATTATAGTGTTATTTTTATCAGATAATTTTCGTCGGATTAAAATCGCGTTTTTTTGTTGACATATTTACAATAACGAGGGAACGATATGACAGGGATTATGCTGCGCCTGGAGGGTGCAGGGAGAGTGCTGCCGATTAATTGTGGGAGGAATGCATGTCTTTTGATCAATCTGACAAAACCAATCTATCACGTCGCAATGCGTTGAAACTCGGCCTCGCCGCCGGCGTCGGCCTTACCGTCTTCGGGATGAATGCCCGCATCGTGCTGGCGGACGAAGGCCAGGTCCTGAAAGTCGCGCATCCGGCTTTCGACCAGGACTGGTCGCCGCTGCGTGGTGGCGGCAGGACCTTCCGCTGGAACGCGATCTGGTGGGCTTCGCCGATGTATTTCGACAGCCAGGGCAATCTCAAGCCCTATGTCTTCACCAGCTGGGAATCGGCCGACAACATCGTCTGGACCTTCAAGATCGATCCCAAGGCCGTCTTCTCCGACGGCAGCAAGATTACCTCGGCCGACGTCAAGGGGTCGTGGGAAGTCGCCTCGATGCCGAACACCAAGAGCCAGCGCGCCGACCAGGTGCTGAGCAAGGTCAAGGGTTATGCCGAGATCGCCGCCGGCTCCGGCAAAGAGCTGACCGGTGTCGCGACTCCCGACGAAGGAACGGTCGTCGTGACGCTCGCCGGCGCCGATCCGATCTTCTTCATGCGCCTGGCAAACCACATCGCGCCGATCACCAAGGCGTCGCAGTCACGCGGTAGCGACGGCGAGGAGGTCATCGATTGGTACAAGCCCGACAGCAAACCGGTCTTCTCCGGGCCTTTCAAGCTGACGAGCCTCGATATCGACGCCGGCAAGCTTACTTTCGAGCCGAATGAACATTTCTTCGGGCCGAAGCCGAAGCTTGCGCGCATCGAGATCACCTCGATCGAGGACAATGTCACCGCGACCTCGCTGATCAACTCGGGCGAGTTCAACGCCCATACAGAGCTCGTCACCTCGACCATTATTCAGGACCTTGGCCCGGAATTCTCGGCCGGCCCGCTGATCCCGACCAGCCAGCATTTCTGGTTCAATATCTCCCGCGCGCCGATGGACGATCCGAAGGTCCGCCAGGCGCTGATCATGGCGGTCGACCGTGATGGCCTGTTCAAGGCTTCTTATCCCGATGGGCCGCACAAGAAGGCCGACCAGATCCTCAACTCGGTTCCAGGCGCGGAGAATTCCGGCTTTGAACCTTTTCCCTACGACCCGGAAGGCGCCAAGAAGCTGCTCGCCGAATCGAGCTACGGCGGTCCGGAGCGGCTGCCGAAGATCATGTTCGTCGGCATTTCGGCGCCGGCGATTGAGGCGGCGGCCCAGTTCATCGCCGAGCAGTGGCGCCAGAACCTCGGCATTACAGCGGTTGACATGAAGCCGCAGCAGGACGCCTACGCCGGCCCGGACCAGAACTCGGTCCAGATCTTCCGCGACGACGTCGGCACCCGCGTTCCCGATGCCGTTTCCTATCTCACGGGCTGCATCGCCTCGACCTCGTCGAATGCGCAGAACAAGCTCGGCGGATACAAGAACGACAAGGTCGACAGCGCCCTTGCCGAAGCGGCGACCAAGGCTGCGGACGATCCGCAGCGCATCGCTCTCGCCCAGCAGGCGCAGAAGGCCTTCCGCGACGATTGGGCCTTCATTCCGTGGTATTCTCAGGCGATGTCGCGCTGGGCCACCAAGGAGGTCAAAGGCCTCGATAAGAACCTCGACTGGCAGGTTGTCGAACCCTGGAACATCTCCATCGGTTGATCTCGGAAAGCCCTGTTGGAATTGACAATGAGCGCGCGAGGGCCTTGCGGCCTTCGCGCAAGTTTCAAGAAGAGATGCGATCCGTCAGGCTGATGAGGGAAACGCATCGTATAACAGGTGGGAGGTGGCCTTGCTGCGCTACGTGCTAACCCGGTTTGCCATCTGGATTCCGTCCGTTCTCGTGGTCATGCTGGCTGTCTATGCGCTGGCTTTTTACGGCGCCGGCGACCCGATCAAGCTGATCTTCCTGCGCGCGCCGGGCGATGTCGCCTACAATCCGCAGCGCATCGAAGCCATTCGCGAAAGCGCGGGTCTCAACAGGCCCTTCATCGAGCAGTTCGGCCTTTACATCTGGAACCTGCTGCACGGCCAGTTCGGCAACTCGCTGACATCGGGCCGCGCCGTCTGGGCGATGGTCTCGGCCGCTGCGCCTGTCTCCTTCCAGCTTGCCCTCTGTTCCATCATTCTGACCGCCGTCGTCGCGATCCCGCTCGGCATGATCGCCGCGCTGAACCAGAATTCGCGCCTCGACTACGCCATTCTGGGCTCCGCGCTTTTCCTTTGGGCGATCCCAGCCTATGTCGCCGGACCACTGCTGATGGTCGGCCTCATCGTGCTGCTGCCGGGCGTGAAAGTGCCCTATGGCTGGGGCGGCATCCTCGATATCAGAATCCTGCTGCCGCTGATCGTCCTCTCCTTCCAGCCGATCGCACTCATCGTGCGCCAGACCCGTGCCGCCGTCATCGAGGTGCTGTCGGAGGATTTCGTCAGGACCGCCCGGGCCAAGGGCGTGCCCGAAATCATCGTCGCGCTGCGTCATATTCTGCGGCCGGTGCTGACGCCCGTCATCACGCAGCTCGGCCTGATCATGATTACGATCGTCAACGGCGCGATCTTCGTCGAACTCGTCTTCGGCCTGCCGGGTCTCGGCCGGCTGACGGTACAGGCGCTGATCAATTCCGATTATCCCGTCATCCTGGCGATCACGCTGATCGGATCGTTCCTGGTGATGGTGTCGAACCTGCTGGTGGACGTGCTCTATCCGCTGCTCGACCCACGCGCCAACGATGCAAGAAGGAGCCGCTGACCATGTCCGCCATCCCTCTTTCCACCGCCGAAACCGTCGACGAGCCGCCGGTCAGCCTGTGGCGCGATGCCTGGCATCGGCTGCGGCGCAACAAGCTCGCCGTCTTCGGCCTCGTCATCGTCCTGATCCTCGCCTTCACGGCGATCCTCGGGCCTTATCTCACGCCCTATGATTATCTCAGCCAGGACCTCAGTGCCCGCAACGCGCTGCCGTCGATGAGCCATCTCTTCGGAACCGACGACCTCGGTCGCGACGTTTTCAGCCGCGTTGTCTTCGGCACGCGGACCGCGTTCCTCGTCGCCGTCATCGTCACCTTCTTCGCGGTGCTGATCGGCTTGACGCTCGGCGCGGTGGCCGGTTTCTTCGGCAATCCTTTCGATCGCGCCATCATGTGGCTGACTGACGTGACGATGTCGGTTCCCAACCTGCTGCTCGTCGTCGTCATCAACGCGTCGCTGAAATCGCCGATCACCCGGTGGATGGAGGCGCGCTACCTCGAGACCCTCAACCCCTTCTACCGCCAGACCATATGGGTGGACTTCATCCTCGTCTTCGGGTCGATGGCGCTGATCTCCTGGCCGCCTTATGCCCGTCTGGTGCGCGCCCAGGTGCTGTCGATCCGCAGTCGGCCCTACATCACCGCGGCCCAGGCGCTCGGCCTGTCGAACTGGATCATCATCAAACGTTATGTCGTGCCGAATGCGCTTGGCCCGCTGATCGTCTCGGTCAGCGCCGGTCTCGGCACAGCGATGGTGCTGGAAAGCGCCTTCAGCTTCTTGGGTGTCGGCGTCAATCCGCCGACGCCGAGCTGGGGCAACATGATCTCGGACGGCCTGCGCGTCTGGCAGCATTATCCGCATCTTCTCGCCGCTCCGGCGGCCGTGCTCGGCCTCGCCTCGGTTGCCTTCAGCTTCCTCGGCGACGGCCTCAACGACGCGCTCAACCCGCGGGGCGGCAAATGATGGATACGAAAAGCACAGAACGCCTGCTCGATGTCAGGGGTCTTACCGTCGAGATCGATGGCCGCAACGGCCCGGCCGTCGTCGTCGACGGCATCGATCTCCACGTTGACAAGGGCGAGACCCTCGGCGTCGTCGGCGAATCCGGCTGCGGCAAGAGCCTTACCATGCTGAGCCTGATGCGGCTCCTGCCGAACAAGATCAAGGTCGCCAGGGGATCGGCGACCTTCGACGGCCGCGACCTGCAGACGATGTCGAACGGCGAGCTGCGCAAGGTGCGCGGCGGCGATATCGGCTTCGTCTTCCAGGACCCGATGACCTCGCTCAATCCCGTCATGCGCGTCGGCGACCAGATCTGCGAGCCGCTGATCTATCACCGCAAGATGAAAAAGGCGCAGGCCCGCGCCCGCGCCGTCGAGCTTCTGCGCCTGGTCGGCATTCCCGGTCCGGAAGAGCGCCTGCAGGCCTTTCCGCACGAACTATCAGGCGGCATGCGCCAGCGCGTGATGATCGCCATCGGCCTTGCCTGCAATCCCAAGCTCCTGATCGCCGATGAGCCGACGACGGCACTCGACGTCACCATCCAGGCCCAGATCGTCGGTCTGGTGAAGGATCTGCGCGCCAAGCTCGGCATGTCCGTCGTCTGGATCACCCACGACCTCGCTTTGATTGCCGGTCTCGTCGATCGCGTCGCCGTGCTCTACGCTGGCACCGTCGTGGAAGATGCGCCGGTGGACGAGCTCTATGCTCGTCCGAGCCATCCCTATACGCGCGGTCTGCTGTCCTCGATCCCGAAACTGTCGGATCCGCCGGCAAGCCGGCTGCGCTCGATCGGCGGCACCCCACCGGAGCCCGGCCGCCGGCCGAAAGGTTGCCCCTTTGCGCCGCGCTGTCCGCTTGTAGAGGCGGTCTGTCACGAGAAGGTGCCACGGCTCGAACCGCTGAGCGGCAGCAGCAATCATCGCGCCGCCTGTTTCGTCGTCCAGAGAATGCAGGAGGCTGCGTGATGACTGTTCAACCGCTGCTCAAGATCGAAAATCTGGTCAAGCATTTCCATGTCAAGCTCGGTGCTTTCGGTGAGCGGTCGGCGACGGTCTATGCGCTCGACAATGTCGATCTCGACATTATGGAAGGCGAGACGCTGAGCCTTGTCGGCGAATCCGGCTGCGGCAAATCGACGACCGGTTTCACCATCCTCAATCTCTATAAGGCGACCAGCGGCAAGGTCGTCTACAAAGGCCAGGACCTGGCCACCCTCGACGAGAAGCAGATGCGGCCTTTCCGCCGCGACCTGCAGATCGTCTTCCAGGACCCGTATTCGACGCTCAATCCGCGCATGACCGTGGGCGAAGCGATCGGGGAGCCGATCCTCTTCCATAAGCTCTGCGCCAAGGCCGAGCTGAAGGAGAGGGTGGCGACGCTGCTCACCGATGTCGGCTTGCCCACACGCTTTGCCCAGCGCTATCCGCACGAGCTTTCCGGCGGCCAGCGTCAGCGCGTGGTCATCGCCCGCGCGCTCGCCTGCCAGCCGAAATTCATCGTCTGCGACGAGGCGATCTCAGCACTCGACGTGTCGATCCAGGCGCAGATCATCAACCTTCTGCTCGATCTGCAGGAGAAATACGGGCTGACATACCTCTTCATCGCCCATGATCTCGCTGTCGTGCGCCACATCAGCACCCGCGTCGGCGTCATGTATCTCGGGCGGCTGGCCGAACTCGCCACCCGCGAGGAGCTCTTCGACAATCCGCTGCATCCCTATACCAAGGCGCTGCTGTCGGCCGTTCCGGAGACCGATCCGGAACTGGAGCGCACCCGCCAGCGCCAGATCCTGCAGGGCGACGTGCCGAGCCCGCTGAACCCGCCGGCCGGCTGCCGTTTCCACACGCGCTGCCCGATCGCAATGGATGTCTGCAGCAAGGTCATCCCGGCCTGGAAGGAAGCCAGGCCCGGCCATCTCGTTGCGTGCCACGCCGTCAACACGGAGCAAATCGCATGACGCTGAAGGCTGCGATCATTGCCGACGATTTGACCGGCGCGCTCGATACCGGCACGCCCTTCGTCGAAGCCGGCCTTTCGGTCGTCGTCGCGATTGATATGGAGGCGGCCCGGGAGGCGGTCGCCATCGGTTGCGATGTCGTCGTCGTCAACACCGCCTCCCGCGCGCTGGATGAGCGTGAAGCCGCCGAACGAGTACACTCGGCGGCGGAGGTCTTTCGTGGCGAGAAGCCGGCGGTCGTCATGAAGAAGATCGATTCCCGGCTGAAGGGCAATGTCGCGGTGGAAAGCATGGCGCTGGCGAAGGCATTCGGCCTTAAGACCGTCCTCGTCGCGCCCGCCATTCCCGATCAGGAGCGTTTGACCTACCGGGGCTGTGTCGTCGGCCGCGGCATCAACCGGCCGCTGCCGATCGCTGAGCTGTTCAAAACTGGCGCGGACCGCATTGTCGTTGCAGATGCCGAGGACGATGTCGATCTTGACCGGATCGCCGAGGGTCATGACTGGCAGACGACCCTTGCGGTCGGCGCACGGGGTCTTGGCGCCGCACTTGCGCGCCACCTCGGCGAGAGAGGTCCATCGACCAAGAGGGAATTTGCAGCAAGCCCGCGGACCCTGTTTGCCTTCGGATCGCGCGATCCGATCACTGCCGCTCAGATGAACCGGCTTGAAAGTGCAGGCGCCTTGCGCATGGTAGTGGACGCGCCGATGGGCGAGATCGAATGTGGAGAGGGTCTGGCGCTGCCGGTGCTGTTGCGTTGCACAGGCGATATGGCGGCCGATGCGCGGCTCGTCGCCCGCAGCTTTGCGGCAGGCGTCAAGGCTGTCATCGACGACACGAGGCCGGATATGCTGATGGTCGGCGGTGGCGATACGGCTCTTGCCGTTTTCCGTATACTGGGTGTGAGGGTATTGACGCCCAAGGGCGAGATCGAGGCGGGCATTCCCTGGTTCGATGTGACGGCCGCCGATGGCCGGCTATTTCGGTGCGCCGTCAAGTCGGGGGGCTTCGGCAAGCCTGATAGTCTGCTAAAACTGGTTCTTCGGAATCAGGCGGCATAGAACAGGATGATTTAGGCCAACCAGCCTAAATCATCCTGTTCTAAATTCTGTAGTGAGAGCATGATGTCATCCGAAAACCGCTCACACTTTTCGGCGTCATGCTCTAGTAAGATACCGTCGGGGAGAATGACGTGGTTGAAGCGAATAGCGAATCTTTGAACGCGGAAGCCGGCCCGCCGGGCAAGCCCGAACGCGGCAAGGCCGTCAAGCTGGTCGATCGTGTCTTCGACCAGCTGCTCGAGCGGATTCGTGGCGGAAACTACCCACCGGATTCACGCCTTCCCGGCGAACATGAACTTGCTGCGATGCTGGGGGTTTCCCGGCCGATCGTCCGCGATGCGCTGGCGCGGTTGCGTGATCAGGGCATGGTCTATGCCCGACAGGGAGCTGGGACCTTCGTCAGCGCGCATGGATCGCCGACGACTCAGCTTGCCTATTCGCCGGTCAAGACGATCGCCGATATTCAGCGCTGCTACGAATTCCGGCTGACCATCGAACCGGCCGCGGCCTATTTCGCCGCCAAACGCCGCAATGAGCAGGCGATCCAGAAGATCGCCAGCGCCCTTGCGGATCTGCGCGAAGCGACCAGCCATCAGCTTCACCGCACCGACGCCGATTTCATCTTCCATCGCGCGGTGACGGAGGCTGCCAACAACCATTACTACACCGCCTCGATCGATGCGCTGAAAGCCCATATCGCCGTCGGCATGCACCTTCATGGTCTTTCCCTGCTCGGCCCCCGCCAGGGGCTGGAACAGGTCTATGAAGAGCATAACGCCATCTACAAGGCGATCGCTGATGGCCGGGCTGATGATGCACAACGGCTGATGAAGGCACATCTCGAAGGCTCCCGGGACCGTCTGTTCGAGGGCAGGGTGCTGGATCTTTCCTTCTGAGACGCCTTCGGGATTGGATCAGACAATTCGTAACGGTGAGAGACAATGTCGTCAGCTACCGTCGCGACAGGATGCCGGCAAAGAGCTGGCGGAAGGTACCGGCAATGACGCCCGTCTCATGCGGATCCCCCGTCATCAACGCCGAGGTGAGATTCCGCATCTGCTCGAAGGTGATGTGCGGCGGCAGCGGCGGCACTTCCGGGTCGGTCTTCACCTCGAGGATGACGGGGCAATCGGAGGTCAGGGCTGCTTCCCATGCGGCGCTGAGCTGAGCCGGCCGATCGACGAAAATGCCGCGCAATCCGATGAGGTCGGCGAACTTGTGATAGGCTATGTCAGGAATGGACTGCGACGCGTCGAATTTCGGATCGCCCTCCATCACCCGCTGCTCCCACGTCACCTGGTTCAGATCCTGGTTATTGAAGACGCAGATGACGAAAGTCGGATCGGCCCAGTCCTTCCAGTATTTGGCAACGGTGATCATCTCGGCGAGATTGTTCATCTGCATGGCGCCGTCGCCGACCAGGCCGATGACGGGGCGATCGGAGTGAGCGAATTTGGCGGCGATCGCATAGGGCACGGCAGCTCCCATCGAAGCCAGTCCGCCGGAAAGCGATCCCTTCATGCCGCGGCGCATCTTCAGGTCCCGGGCATACCAGTTTGCGCAGGAGCCGGAATCGCTGGTGACGACGGCGTTTGCCGGCAGCCGCGGCGACAGCTCGCTGACCACGCGCTGCGGATTGACCGGATCGGCGTCGACGTGGGCGCGCTCGTCCAGGGTCTTCCACCAGAAGGCGACGTCTTTCTCGATCGTTTGCCGCCAGCTGCGATCCGGATTTTCCCGCAAGAGAGGCAACAGCGCCCTGAGCGTTTCGGCCGCATCACCGGTCAGGTTGAGCTCCATCGGATAGCGCAGCGACAGCATGTCGGGATTGATGTCGATCTGCACGCCGCGCGCCCGGCCTTCCTCCGGCAGGAATTCGGAATAGGGAAAACCGGAACCGATCATCAGCAGCGTGTCGCAGTCACGCATCAGGTTCCATGAGGGTTCTGTTCCGAGAAGGCCGATCGAACCCGTCACCCATGGCAGGTCATCCGGCAGCGCGGCCTTGCCGAGCAGGGCTTTGGCAGCGCCCGCCTGGAGGCGGTCCGCAACGGCAATGACTTCGTCCGTGGCGTTGAGCGCGCCGGCGCCGACGAGGATCGCCACTTTCTTCCCAGCGTTCAGAATATCGGCCGCAGCCTGAAGATCGTCTCCATGCGGAAAGACCCGCGGCGGGTGGTAACCCGGACCCGAATGCACGGTTCCATGCTTTCGCGCTGGCTCCTCATAGGGCATTTCCTGCAGATCGTTCGGCAAAATGATCGCTGTCACCGTTCGGTTTGCGAGCGCGATGCGAACCGCGCGGTCGATCAGATGGCGCACTTGCGCCGGAGCGGAAGCCTGTTGCACGAAATCGCTCGCGACGTCCTTTAGGAGGGCGGCTAGGTCGAGTTCCTGCTGGTAACGTCCGCCGAGCGCGCGACGCGCCTGTTGGCCGACAATGGCGAGAACTGGCTGATGGTCCATGCGAGCGTCGTAAAGACCGGTGATCAGATGGGTGGCGCCAGGTCCCGAGGTTGCGATGCAGACGCCAAGTTCGCCTGAGAACTTCGCATAGGCGCTGGCCATGAAAGCCGCCATTTCCTCGTGTCGTGCCTGGATGAACTCCATCTTGTCGGATGCGCGATGGAGCGCCCCGAAGACGCCGTTGATGCCGTCGCCGGGATAGCCGAACATACGTCGCACGCCCCATTCGCGAAGCCGTGCCACAAGGAAATCGCCGACTGTTTTCGCCATGGATGCTGTTCTCCCGAGATCGTGTGAGATGCGCTGGAAGCGGATCTACTCCGGATCAAGCCGCAGTTTCAGTGCCGGGCTAATCGATGCGACCCGGTCTGCTTCCGTGGGTTAATAGCTGAGCCGGCCCCAGGAGGGATCCCATTCGACGTCCTCGACAAGTTCGACGAAGACGGGGCTGTTGCTGTTGCCTCTATGGGACTCTGCCAGTTGGAATGCCGCCTCAGGCTCCATTTCCTCGCCGGGATAGACCGTGTCGTCCAGGTCGCTTTCCGCGACCTTGCGAACATATCCCCGGATCTGGTTGCCCGATCGATAGAGTTTGATGATCAGCGACCCTGCCGGCGCCGAGCCATGGGAATATCGGATGTATTCCCGACCATCTTGCGCCGGGTCACCCGCTCGATACCAATGTGCGAGGTCCTGACCTTCCGGGCGCCCCTCGCTTTCCCAAATCCGGTAGGCACGGATCCTTCGTGTCTCCTCATCGATCATTCTTGCCTCCCGTCGGGCCTCATGATCACCTTGACCATGCGGTCCTGCCGCTTACTTGTTGAGCTCTTTGGCCATCTGCAGATGATGTTCCAGAGCGGGGCGCGTACTTGCAGCCCATGCCTTCAGTTCGGGATTGTCCCCTTCGTCGCCATAGCGCTTGAAGAGATCGACCGCGTCCTCATGGGCAGATTCCTGGTCGGAGTGATACTGCTTGTTGAAATCGGCTCCTTGCAGGCCGTTCAGCTTGTCGAGCATGCTTTGCTGATCCGACGTCATGGTGCTCGGAAGCGCCGCCTTGACCTTGCCGCTGGAAACCAGTGCCTTGAGTTCCTCGCTGGTCTTCTGGTGGTCGGTGAGCATCTGCTGCGCGAAGGCCTTCGTCGCATCGTCGCCACGCTCGGTCGCAAGCTTGCTGGAGGCGATTTCGAACATGTCGCTCACGGCTGCTTCCTTGACGAAATCTTCGGTTTTCGGCGGCACACCGATCAGGGAATTGACCCCGCTCTTTTCGGCAGCCGATTGGGCGAAGGCCGGGACAGCAAGCGAGAGGGCGAGCGAGGCGATAACACAGCGTTTCATAAGGATCTCCTGGGTTGGTGATCGCCAAACTTGCGCACAGGCGCAGAGTTCCCGCCTTATCGCGTTGTTGATGATCGCTCTTCGTTCGACACAGCCGGGGCTTAGAGCCCAAAGGGAAAAGTTTCCGGATCCGATGTACCGGACTCCGGTGCCATGAGCGGCGAAAGCGCCCGGGTTTCATCGAACCAAAGATATGCATCATATTGCCGCGACAGTGATGCCGACATGTAATGGCTCAGCCGTTCCGTTTCCGGCCGGTAGATGACGCCGATGAAGCGCTGAAGCCGCTGGTCGACGAGGCTTGCATGCAATTCTTCATCGGCCGCGAGGTCGAGGAGAAATCGCGGCTTTCCGGAATCGTGACAGAGACGCTCGCAGCTTTGCGGCAGGGACGGATTGACTTGCTTCTTCTCGGCCTGTCCATCCCAGTCGCTTGCCGCAATCACCTCGCCGGAATGCGTACCCAGTCCTATGAGGCTTGTCATTCCATCGAAACGCTGCCGACACAGCTGGCCAAGATTCAGTTCGTCGCGGGCGGCTGCCATATCGGTATAGCGGGCATCGCCGATATGCGAGTTGTGCGCCCATATGATGATCTTTGCCGTCGGACCGTGGAAGTCGAGGAGGTGCTCGACGGTATCGGCCATGTAGGTGTCGCGGAGATTCCAGGCCTGAGAACCGCCGTAATACATGATCCGGTAATACCGCTCGGCTGCGGCAAGCAACCGCGCCGACTGGGCGGCGTTCAGAAAGTCATGACCGTCTGAGGCAGCGTCGTCCAGGGATCGCGCCAGGAGCTCCGTGCATTGCTTGAGCACCGCCTCCTCGCATGACCTATAGGCATCGGTGAGCACGGCTCGGCCATAAGTCGCCGGATCGCTCTGCCAGGGGCTGAGGCAGCCATAGCGTTCCCTGGCAATCTCGGCGGTCTCCGGGCTGACATCTTCGAGATAGTCGAGGACCGAGCGGATCGATCCCGACATGTTGTAGAGATCCAGGCCGTAGAACCGGATCGGATCGGCGTGTAAAGCCTTGCGACGCTCATTATGCCCCTTCAGCCAGCCGAGGAATCGCGAAAATTCCAGGTTCCGCCACATCCACCTGGGAAAACGGCTGAACGGTCGATCGCCTTTCGACGGCTGGCCGTTTATCCAGCGGTCGACCGCCGCGGCGTCCGGCCAATCCGCTTCGACCGCCACCATTTTAAACCCGTGATGTTCGATCAGGTGACGGCTGATGGCCGCGCGTGCCTCGTAGAATTCGGCCGTGCCATGGGTGGATTCACCCAGCAGAACGATGCGGCTTTCGCCAAATCGATCGAAAAGGGCGGCAAAGCTCCGGTCGTCGACCGAGGGAAATTCTTCCGCCATGGTCGCGATGAGTTTGTAAGGCGTTTCCTCCATGCGCGATGACGGGGCTGCCGCCGTGTACATCGGATGTGCGGCAGTCCAGGCATCCTCGCCGATGAGGGGAACGAAGAAGACGCCGCCGAGATCCTCCTCCTCGAAGGTGGTTGCACCGGTGCGCGTGATGCGTTTCAGGCGCTGCTCTTCACCTCGGCCGACCGGGATGACGAGCCGCCCTCCGAGATCCAGCTGCTCCTTCAAGGCGGCCGGCACCTCGGGTGCGCCCGCGGAAACGATAATGGCATCGAAGGGAGCGGCTTTGGCCCAGCCCTTGCTGCCGTCGCCGACTCGGACGTCTATGTTGCGGTATCCAAGCTTCTCGAATCGCTCCCGAGCCTGAACCGCCAGCCTTTCATGCCGTTCGATGGAATAGACGTGCCTTGCGATCCGGCTGATGAGGGCCGAGGCGTAGCCCGAACCGGTTCCGACCTCCAGAACCTTGTCGCCGGCGTCCAGATCGGCTTTTTCGATCATCAGTGCGACAATGTAGGGCTGCGAAATTGTCTGGCCCTCGCCGATCGATAACGGCGCATCCTCATAGGCGAATTCCTCGAAACCAGGATCGACGAATTTTTCGCGCGGCACCATCCGCATCGCCCTGGTAACGCCTCGATCGCGAATGCCGCGCCGCATGACATGATGTTCCACCATGTGGTCTCGGATGCGGGTCATATCCATGGGTCACCTCCAGTCTCGGGGAGAACAGCTGAAAGCAGGTGGTTGTTCCCCGGCAGTGCGGCCATGGCCTTGCTAGGGCTTACACTCGTTTGCGGCCATGGCTTGCGGGTTCAACCGGATCGCAGCGCCCGTCAGCACGGCATCGATATCAGGCGCGCGTCGCAGATGGCCAATTGTTCCGCACAGTTCGCGAGTTTTGCAATATGAGCGGATGGGATCGGCGGCAGAGGGACGGCCAGATGCCTGGGTCCTTCTATGCCCTTGGCTCCGGGAACCCGAGCGGCCGCTGGTTGTTGGTTATCGCCCCAGCCCCCGGATAAGGAATAGAGATTGAACCTCAGTACCCTCCTGTTGGGTCGGCGTCTCGCCAATCGCGAGCACGAAGACAAGAAGATCGGTTGGATAGAAGCCGTGCCCGCCATGGGGCTGGATGGCCTCGGCTCATCATCCTATGGGCCGGAGGCAGCGCTCACCGTCCTCATTCCACTCGGCGCGCTCGGCCTGGCCCATATCGGCCCGGTGATCTTCTGCATCGTTGCTCTGCTGGGGGTTCTCTATTTCTCCTACCGGCAGACGCTCGCCGCTTACCCGACGAATGGCGGCGCCTATGTGGTGGCGAAGGAGAACCTCGGAGAATATCCGAGCCTGCTTGCCGCCGCAGCGTTGATGATCGATTACGTCCTGAATGTCGCTGTTGGCGTTTCGGCAGGGGTTGGGGCACTCGTCTCGGCGGTGCCGAGCCTTCACCCCTACATTCTGCCCCTCTGCCTTGGCATCGTCCTCCTCGTCATGCTGGCCAATTTGCGAGGAACGGGAGAGGCCGGCTGGCTATTCGCATTGCCGACCTACCTCTTCATCCTCTGTTTCCTTGGCGCCATCGGCTATGGGTTGGTGGGCATCGCTTTGGCGGAGAAGCCCACCACCCTCATTCCGCCGCCTGCCCTGGGCCCAGTCACACAGGGTGCGACCGTCTGGCTCCTCATGCACGCCTTTGCCAGCGGCTGCACGGCCATGACGGGAGTGGAAGCCGTTTCCAACGGGATGGGGTCTTTCAGAGAGCCTGTCATGCGCAACGCTTATTTCACGCTGACGATCATTGTCGTCATTCTCGGCCTGCTTCTTGGTGGTGTCGCTACCATCGCAACCGTCTTCGAGATCGGCGCAATGGATCAGACGAAGGAAGGTTATCAGAGTGTGCTGTCGCAATTGCTTGCCGCCGTCGCCGGCCACGGCGCCTTCTATTATATCGCAATGGCCAGCCTTCTCAGCGTTCTTTGCCTGTCGGCCAATACCAGCTTCGTCGGCTTTCCGCGTCTTTGCCAGATGGTTGCCGCCGACGGCTATCTGCCGAGGGCTTTCGCCCAGCCGGGCCGCCGCCTGGTGTTCACCGTCGGCATCGTGTTTCTTTCCGGCTTCGCCGCACTGCTTTTGATCGTCTTCGGAGGAATAACCGACCATCTCATACCGCTCTTTGCGATCGGCGCCTTCTTGACATTCACGATCTCTCAGGCGGGCATGACGATGCATTGGCGCCGTCAGCCCAAGAGGTACACCGCAAAGCTGGCGATGAACGCGGTCGGCGCGGTTTCGACAGGTGCGGCGCTCATCATCATCCTGATCGCCAAGTTTGCGGAGGGCGCGTGGATCACCCTCATCACGGTCCCGGTGACCATTGCCATTCTGAAATCGATCAAGAGCTACTACCGCGCGCTTCAACGCGAACTCAGGACGCCTGGTCCTATCACCGTCGAAGATATTGAGCCGCCGACCGTTCTCGTCGTAACCGAAACATGGAACAGGTTGAGCGAACGCGCCATCAAGTTCGCACTGACGATCTCGCCCGACGTTGTCGCCGTCCATTTCATCCGTCTCGGTGGGCCTGATCTGGAGGAAGGTGAAAAAGCGCTTCGCGAGGAATGGCGCGTCGAGGTGGAAGAGCCGATCGCCGCCCACGGGCTGAAGCCGCCGCGGCTCATGCTCATCCCAGCGCCTTATCGGCAACTGCATGAGCCGCTTCTGCGGCTGATCGAAAGGCTTGATGCCGATAGTCCGGAGAGGCGGGTCGCGGTTCTGATCCCTGAAACGGTGAAAGACAAATGGTGGCAGAAGCTGCTGCACATGAACAGGGCAGGGCGGCTAAGGGCAAAACTGGTCAAGCTTGGAGGTCCCCGCCTGACGGTGGCGACGGTTCCCTGGCGACTATATCGGGAGGAGCAGGCGGCGACATGAGCGTTTTCTCACCGTGCAGCGGCGGAACTTAGTGTCCGGAGCGAAGTTGGACAGGCACCAGCAAAGAGGCGCCAATGTCCCCGAATCCACTTATATCTGAACCGGTCGAAGAGCTTGCCAGACGCCTCGAGGCGATGACCGACGACGAGTTGTTTCTGACCATGAGTGAACTGGAAACAGCGAGCAACGCTGCCGAGAACGACGCGGCGGCGGAGGTTCTCTCCCGGATCGCTTTGACCGAGGACGAGATCGAGCAGCGTTATCCTGGCCAGGTGCTCGCGCCGTATCGCGACTGGAAGCAAAGGCAGCCGCTGCTGTAACCGCGTGAGCCATGGCAGCACCATCGCTCAAAACCAAGAGGAATGGAGGCTTCAATGAGCAGTTCTGAGACGACGACGGATCACAAGAAAATCCGTAAATGGGCGGAGGAAAGAGACGGCAGGCCGGCAGCTATCCGGACCCGCGGCAAAGGCGGCGTTCTCCGGATCGATTTTGGAGAAAAGGAAGAGGAATTCGACGAGATCGACTGGGACGAATTCTTCAAGATCTTCGACGAAAACAAGCTCGCCTTCCTCTACCAGGACAAGACCAAGGACGGAAAGACGAGCCGCTTTAACAAGTTTGTCGAGCGCGACTGAGCGCTCAACCTTCTTGCCTTCTGGTCGCTGCCGTGATGACGGCGGCGACCGGTCGTTTAGGGAAACTGCCATCTATTTTATGCCCGAACCGGGCTTTGCCATCTTCGAATGCTGGTCGGCGAGCACGCTTGCCGGCGTGACGTTGGCGACGGCCGCCTGAAGCTTGTTCTTCCAGCCGCTGACGACATCACCTTCGCCATCCATCATTGCGTCATAGCCGATGCGCGCGACTTCGCCGGCATCGTCCTTCTTCGCCTGACCGATCGCCGTATCCGTAAGTCCGGCTCGCTTGAAGAATTCAGTTTCCGTCGCGCCGGGCATAAGACAACTGACAGTGACGCCGGAATCCTTCAGTTCCTCACGCAGTGCAAAGGAGAAGCTGTTGATGAAGGCTTTGGTGGCGTTATAGACGGCCTGGTAGGACCCCGGCATGAAGCCTGCGATCGAGCCCGTCAGCAGGATGCGCCCTTCGCCGCGGCTGCGCATCTGATTGCCGATCGCATGAATGAGGTGGATCGTTCCGGTGACATTGGTATCGACGACCCTGCGCGCCGCGGTGAAGTTCTGGTCGAGAAAGGCCTTGCCGAGGCCGCATCCCGCGTTGGCCATCAGCAGGTCCACCGACCGGCCGCTGGCCGTGATCCGTTCCACAAGCCGGTCCACGCCCTCGGGCGTTGAAAGGTCGGCTTCCACGGCATCCACTGCCGTGCCGAATTCCTTCAGCCGGGCCGCCGCCTGGTTGATGCGGTTCTCATCGGCGGCAATGATGAGATCATATCCATCGCGGGCTGCGCATTTCGCCAGTTCGTAGCCGATGCCCGTGGAGGCGCCGGTGACGACGGCGAGGCCCTTGCCTGCTTCCTTATCAGCCATGATCCTTCTCCTTTAGAGCCTTCCGTTCGAAGGAAGCGCAGGAAGTTTAGGGTTTCAGGACGACCTTGATGCATCCGTCCTGTTTGTCGCGGAACGTCTTGTAGAGGGCCGGACCGTCTTCCAGCGTGCCGCGATGGGTGATGACGAAGGACGGGTCGATGTCGCCCTTTTCAATACGCTCCATCAGGATGGGCAGATAATGCTGGACAGGCGTCTGGGCCATCTTGAACGTCAGGCCGCGGTTGATTGCCGAACCCATCGGGATCTTGTCGAGAAAACCGCCATAGACGCCGACGATCGAGACCGTTCCGAAGTTGCGGCAGCAGTGGATGGCCTGACGCAGCACATGCGGCCTGTCCGTTCCCATGAACATGGCGACCTTGATGCGGTCGAGGCGCGAATCCCAGCTGGCGGCCGCCTCGGCTTCGGTTCCCACCGCGTCGATGCAGGCATCCGCACCGCGGCCATCGGTCAGTTCCATGATCTGGTCGTAGACGTCCTTGTCCATAAAATCGAGGGTAATGGCGCCGGCCGCTTGCGCAAGCGCCATCCGTTCGGGCACTGCATCGATGGCGATCACCCGTTCGGCGCCGAGCAGGAAGGAAGAGCGTATTGCCATCTGGCCGACCGGGCCGCAGCCCCAGATCGCGATCGTGTCGCCAGGCTGGATGTTGCAGAAATCGGCCGCCATATAACCGGTCGGGAAAATATCGGACAGGAAGAGCACCTGCTCGTCGGAAAGCCCCGCCGGCACCTTGATCGGCCCGACATCGGCATAGGGCACGCGCAGATATTCCGCCTGTCCGCCGGCATAGCCGCCGAGCAGATGCGAGTAGCCGAACAGGCCCGCCGGCGAATTGCCCCAGAGTTTCGCGACCTTGGCTCGATCGGGATTTGAGCGCTCGCAGCCGGAATAGAAGCCGCGCTTGCAGAAGAAACATTCGCCGCAGGAAATGGTAAAGGGCACGACGACGCGGTCGCCGACCTTGAGTTTGGTATTGTCCTTGCCGACTTCCACCACTTCGCCCATCGTCTCATGACCCATGACGTCGCCGCTGTGCATCTCCGGCATGACGCCGTCGTAGAGATGCAGATCCGATCCGCAGATCGCGCAGGCCGTGACCTTGATGATGGCATCGCGCCCGTCCTGGATCTGAGGATCGGGGACGCTGTCACAGCGGATGTCGTGCTTGCCGTGCCACGTCAGAGCTCTCACGGTGGTTCTCCTCGCCGGTCGCCGGCGCATCGGCCCGAAAATCGGAATCGATTTCGGAAAAGCCCGATGCGCGGATTCAAGGTGTTAGAGCGCCTTTGAGCGTCCGAAAGGACGCGCAACGCTCTCATGGCGCTTCAACATCAGCTTCGGAAAAATGTTCCCGGCAATGCAGGGCTTTTCATGGTCACGGGTTCATAGGCTGATTCAGGGGAACCCCGGACTATGCCGTGAGTTCACTCAAAAGGGTCGCAACGTTGCAAGGAGAAGATGATGACCTCCCCCAAACATGCCAAGACCATGAAGCCAAGCGATATTGACCTTACCGACGATCCGGGCATTAGCCGCTCGCGTGGCATCGTCTCGCCGCCGGACGACGAAGCAACGCAGGCCGAAAACACCGTCGAAGGCGACACAGCCAACGATACGACGCCCCAGGGCGGTGTGGATCCGCGCCAGCGTGGACGCACCAACAAGTAGCCGTGACGCTCGGCTCAGTCAGAGCTCAAGCAACGCGTAGGGCTTTCCCGTAGGCTTCTCGATATGGGCCGCGACATTGTAGACGGGGGCGCCGCCCGGCGTCCGGCCCTCATAGGACCCCCGGTGGGCGTGGCCATGCACGACCGCACTGACGCGGAATCGGTCGATTGTTTCCGCCAACCGTGAAGAGCCGAGAAACGGATAGATTTCCAGGGGCTCGCCGGCCACCGTTTCGGCAATGGGCGCGTAGTGCAGCACGACGAGGGAGCGATCGGAGCGGACCTGGCGCATCGCGTTTTCGAGGCGCATCGACTCCTCGACGCTTTCGGCCACCATCGCCTTGATCGCCGCCTCGCCGAACGAGCCGAGCATGTGTCGCCCGAAGCCGCCCGCAAAGCCCTTGACGCCAACGAAGCCGACGCCGGCGACTTCGGCCGCCTGACCGTTGAGCAGTTTCACGCCGGCATCGGTCAGGACCCGGCAGACGTCATCGACCTGGCCGCTCTCGTGATCATGGTTGCCGAGGACGGCGACTGTCGGCACCGTGCAATGGCGCAGATCGCTCGCAAGCAGTTCGGCCTCCTTGGGCTTGCCGAGATCGGTGAGGTCGCCGGCGATGACGAGAACGTCGGCCACGGAGGAAATCTCCGCAAACAGATCCTTGTAGGACTTGGCGCCGTCTTCGGTCACATGAAGATCGGCCACCGCCGCAATTCTCACGCTCCTTCGCTGTTCATCCATTATGGTTCTCCTAATCTCCTCGCAATTCGCCTTCGCCGCCGACATCGGCAAAACCCCATTCCTTCACGTCGATTTCGAAATCCACGCGGGAATACATCCGGCCACGGCATATTTTCATTTGCGGCAACGGCAGCTCCTGCTGCGCCTTGAGCCGGTCCAGCAGTTCTTCCAGCAGCCATTGCGGAATCTTGTCTCGCTCGGTCGGGTAGATCCACCGGAAATTGAGGAGATGGATGAGGAGGACTTCCCAGTGAACTTCCAGATAAGCCAGCAGCTTGCGCCAATCGATGGAATCATGTGCCTTCAAGAGGACGTGCGCGATATCGGCGCCATCATAGCGGTGGCGCAGTTGGACAAAGCACTTCGACCAGACGAGTTCGGTCGGGCTGACGATCCTGACCGTGTGGCCGCACATCTTGACCCTGCGCGCATCCTCGAACCAGTCGTCGCCGACCGGCATCGTTCCGTTGGAGGAGGCAAAGATGACGTCGAAGAAATGGTTGCCCTTGAAGACCTTTCCGAGCCAGCGCTCGTCCTCGACTTCGACCGTGTAACCCTTTGCCTTGAAGTGGCCGAGGATGCGCGCGTAGTCGCCCGCTTTGCAAAAAATGTCGAAGTCCTTCGTCTGGCGCGAAATGCCCGTATAGGCGCAGACAGCATAGGTGCCGGCGACCAGAAACGGGATCTGCGATCCGACGAGTTCTCGGACGGCCTGGGTCACGAACGGCTCGGCGTCGGGATCGATGAGTTCCGGAACCGCCTTCACTTTCATGAGCGAATTGTCGTTTTTGTCTCTTTCGGCACTTCGAGCGGTCATCGTCGATCCCAGCAATTGATACGCAAAGCAACACCTGGATGGCTTCTATGTTCCGCCGAGCCCGTCGGGGCGATGTACACGCGATAATCGCAGGGGGGCGACAAAAGCTGCCGAATTATCCGGAACTTCGCTACCGGCGCGTCGTTTGGACCATGACAAGCATCGCAGAAATGTTCCCGAGATCTGAACGGAGGATGTCATGGACAAGCGAGCGAAAATATCCACCGGCACCAATGACAGGCCCAGAAACGAGACTATTGCTGAAAGCGGCCCCGGCATTCCCGATGACAGCGGCCGGATGGTTGAGGTGCCGGATGCGGAAGCAAGGCGCATGAAAGCGTCGCTGCTGCGCGATCGGCTCGACAAACTCAAGGAGAAGCTCGATGAGGAGACGGAGCTTCCGCAACGGGGCGCGCCATGAGCGAGGTGAGGAAAGGCGGCTCTTTTCCTTCAGGAATGAGCCACGATAACTCCCAACCGCCACGGCGCATGCTGATATGCGTGGTCACCATTTTTATGATCGCCTGCCTTGTCGCACTCGCATTCACATGGATGAGGCATCCCGGCAAACCCGGCGAGACATCACCTGCGGCCACGACGGAGCAGACACGATGAGCGAGGGGGATAAAGATCCGGTTCAGCGGCCGTCGTCCTCTTCCGTCGGCAGGCGCGCCAGGCTCAATGCCGGCAGAATAGCCCTGATCCTGGTCGGCACGGTCGCCGTTGTCGCATTCACCCTTTATGCGACGATCGTTCTCTATGGCCTTGTCAAAGGCTCCTAGATCGATCACATGCCGGCGCCATAGATGCCGTCGATTGCCTCCGCGACCGCGATGAAATTCTCGCACACGGGATCGTGGCGCTGGCCTCCGGCGAGCTTTCTTGCCCAATCCACGGCAGCCCGTCCGCCCCATTCATCGGGAGGGAGGGCCAGAGTTTCGCTCGAAGTGCCGGACATCCTGACGGCCGTAAAATCATAGAATGAGCCATCGACATTTCTGAGCGAGGCGCCTCCCTCGGTTCCGAAGAAATCAGCGCGGATCTCGGCGTCACAGCCGGCGTTGAGGCGCCAGGAGCATGTCAGACGGATGATTTCGTCGCCTGCAAGCGTCAGCGTTGCGGTCGCAAAATCCTCGACCTGACCCTTGCTTTCGAGCCTTTTCCCACCCGCTCTCAATGCGCTCGTGACGTTGGTGACGGAGGGAAAATCGAGGCACCATAAGGCCAGGTCGACGAGGTGAACCCCGAGATCGATGACGCAGCCGCCGCCGGACTGGTTCTTGTCGTAGAACCAGGGCTTGTCGGGGCCATAGGCGTTGTGGAAGGTCAGATCGGCCGCAAAGATCTTTCCAAGAGCGTTCGCGCGGATGAGCTGACGGATCTGCTGCATGCCCTGCGTGTGTCGATAGGAAAGGTCGACGCCAAGCAGCCTGTCGGCGGTTCTGGAAGCATCGACGACGGCCCTGACCTCGGACGCCGTTCGGCCAAGCGGCTTTTGGCAGAAGACGGCAAAGCCCGCACCGAGGGCGCGGATGGACTGTTCGGCATGACAGGCGCTTGGCGTGGCGATCACGATGCCGTCGAGCTCCTGTTCCAACAGCGCGTCCAGATCGGCGACGATCCTGGCATCCGGGGCAAGCGCCAGGGCCTCTCGTGCCATATTTGCGGAGGGGTCGGCGACGGCGACGGCCTCGGCAACGCCGCTCCCGAGGATCGCTTTCATCCGATGCCGGCCGATCCAGCCTACGCCGAGAAAGCCGAGCTTCAGCCGTCTGGCGGTCGCCGCATGTTCTCCGGAGATCCACGTCCTCATGAATATTGCACCAGAGCCTTGAGGAAACCGTCCGGCCGGTCGCGCGTCGTGTTGAGGGCGTCGTCCAGCCTTTCCAGCGGATAGCTATGGGTGTAGAGCGGCTGCGGATCGATCCGACCTTGGCGCACGGCTTCTATGGCGTCGCGAATGCCTTTGATATAGACGGCCGGCTCGCGCTCATGAGCGTTGATGACATCGAGGCCGCGCCAGTTCCAAAGCTGCATGTTGATTTGGCGGGGCCCATCCTGGTGATAACCGGCGATGATCAGTCGCCCCCGTTCCTTCGTAAGCTCGCCCGCCAGGTCGAGCGGCCATTGTTTGCCGACGGCTTCAATGACGCAATCGCAGAATTTTCCGTCCGTGAGTGCTTTAACCTGTTCGATGATGCGCCAATGATCGTCCATGGGAATAGTCTCGGCCGCTCCCATCTCTCTCGCCACCTCAAGGGAATAGGGCCGGCGCGAGATGGCGATCACCCTTGCGCCCGCAGCCGCGGCAAGCCGGGTGAGGAGGGCGCCCAAGAATCCGATGCCGATGATGGCGACGGATTGGCCGCTCTCGATGTTGCTGCGGCCGAAGATGTTCATGGCGCAGCCGAGCGGTTCGCCCGGAAAGGGCTTGCCATCCAGCTCCTTCGGCAGTGATGCGACCATCGAGGCATCGGCAATGTCGTGCGTGGCGTAGGCATGGTAGGAAAGAGCAGCAACCCGCTCTCCCATCCGGATTCCCGTCACATCGGGGCCTATGGCGTCGACAATGCCCCAGCCCTCGTGACCTAACCCGCCAGCTTCGGTGGGGAACGTCATCCAGTCCGGCCCGGCCCAGGGCGTGAGGTTCGAGGCGCAGACGCCGCATCCTTCCAGTTTCACCCTGACCTGGCCCGGACCGGGTTCCGGCAAGGGGCGGGTATCCACCGAGATACGTCCGGGGCCGGTGACGATGGCCGCCCGCATGAGCCCGGTCTTCTGTGTCGCCGCAATGTCCATAAGATGTCCTCCAATGTGGCATCCCTAGAACAAAAGGCCTCCCGAAGAGTTCCGGTAGAGGTCAAAGAAGCATAGATGATGAAGTCAATAAAGATGTCATTGAAGAAGGAACTTTTCCATTCGCGTTCGGTTCGGCGCCTATCTCCGAAGCCAATTATTCAACCGGACGGATCTCATAATGACGATTTTGATAACTGGAGGATGCGGCTTCATTGGTCGCCACGTTGCCGAAGAACTTCTGAAAAATGGCTACGACGTGCGCATTCTCGATGCGCTGATCGACCAGGTGCATGGCGACGCCGAAGTCAGCCTGCCTGATGGAGCCGAGATCATCCAAGGCGATGTCAGAGACAAGGACGCCGTGCGCGCGGCGCTTGCCGGTGTGAACGGCGTCATCCATCTCGCCGCCGAAGTCGGCGTCGGACAGTCGATGTACGAAATTGCCCGCTACGTCGGCTGCAACGATCTCGGCACCGCGGTGCTCCTGGAAGCCATAATCGGCCTTCCCGTCAAGACGATCGTCGTCGCCTCATCGATGAGTGTCTATGGAGAAGGGCTCTATCGGACGGTCGATGGAAAGCGGCTCGGCTATGTCAGGCGGCGCATGCAGCATGTCAAGCAGGGCCGGTGGGATCCGCTTGACCAGGACAACCGGCCGCTGACACCGGTCGCCACCGACGAGGAGAAACCGGTCGATCTTGCGTCCATCTACGCTTTGACGAAATACGCCCAGGAGAGGCAGGTTCTGATTTTCGGTGAAGCCTACGGGCTTGATGCCGTCGCCCTGCGTCTCTTCAATGTTTTCGGCGCGGGCCAGGCGCTTTCCAATCCTTACACCGGCGTGCTCGCCAATTTCGGTTCGCGTCTGGCCAACGCTCAGCCGCCGATGATCTTCGAGGATGGCAGGCAGCGGCGCGATTTTGTCCATGTCCGCGACGTGGCGACAGCTTTCCGCCTGGCTCTGGAAAAACCCGCAGCCGCCGGTCACGTGCTCAATATCGGCAGCGGCCAGGCCTATTCGATCGCCGATGTCGCAACGCTTCTCGCCGATGCCATGGGCGTGCCCGAGATTGGCCCGGACATCATGAACAAGGCGCGTTCGGGAGACATCCGCAATTGCTTCGCCGACATTTCCAAGGCGCGCGAACTGCTCGGCTTCGAACCGAAATATCGTCTCGAAAATGCCCTCGCTCCCTTCGCCGAATGGGTGCGGCAGACCGGGGCGGTCGACCGTGGCGCCGAAATGAAGCGGCAACTGGAAGAGCGGGGGCTGGTTTCATGAACAAGGCCGGTTCTCGAGCATCCGATCACCAGGAGACGAGGCAGTTCGGTTTCGTCGAATGGTTCCGGCCCGGAGAATATGAGCGGGCTGAGGTCGCGCTGCCGGATATTCTGGAAAGTGGCGCCAGTTATCTCCGCACGCATCTTTCCTGGGCGGAATATCTGGCGCCCGGCGGCCAGCAATGGTTCGATTGGCTGATCCCGCGTATCGGCAGTGAAATCGACCTTCTGCCGTGCATACACTATACCCCGCCTTCCCTGTCCCGGACGGGCAGGTCTTCGGGCCCGCCGATCGATCTCAAATCCTATGCCGACTTCGTTGATCATGTCCTGACGCGCTATGGCCGCTATATCAGCCATATCGAGCTCTGGAACGAACCGAACAACCTGCTTGACTGGGACTGGCGCCACGACAGCGACTTCCTGCTTTTCTGCGAAATGGTCGGAGGCGCCGCCTACTGGGCGAAGCAGAGGGGCTACAAACCGGTGCTTGGCGGCCCGTGCCCCTTCGATCCCTATTGGCTCAATCTGATGGGTACGCGCGGCGTGCTCGGCGTGGTCGATGCGGTCGGCTTCCATGGCTTTCCCGGAACCTGGGACAGCGAGGAGGCAAGCTGGGGCGGCTGGGACATGCATCTCGGAGAGATGCGTGGGATTATCGATCGTTATAATGCCGATGCGGAAATATGGATCACCGAAACCGGCTACTCCACCTGGCGCAATGACGAGATCGAACAGGCGCGGCGCTTCATCAAGGCCCTGAACGTGCCGGCCGATCGCATGTACTGGTATTCCTGGTGCGACGTGCCGCCGGATGTTCCGGTTCAGGAAGGCCTGTGGTTTGATCCCAGGCATTATCATCTGGGGGCTGTCAGCCACGACAACAAGCCGAAGCTGCTTGCCCGCCTTCTCACGGAAGGAGGCGTCAAGAGGCTGGAGGAGGTCGCGGCCCTTGCCGCTCCCAACATCGCCTCCGGCGCCGCGCCGATCGTCGTCACGGGCGGCAGCGGGTTTGTCGGTTGCAATCTCGCCGACAGCCTGCTCAGCGACGGCGAGGACGTCATCATTCTCGACAGTCTGGCACGATCGGGAGTCGATCAGAATCTTTCATGGCTGAAGGAGCGGCATGGCGGACGGGTGCATCCGGTGCTCGCCGACGTTCGCGATCTGCTGGGCATCGAGGCAGCCTTCAGGGATGCCAAGGCCGTGTTCCACTACGCTGCACAGACGGCGGTGACCACCAGCCTCGTCGACCCGCTCGAGGATTTCGAAACGAACGCGCGCGGTACCCTCAATGTGCTGGAATCGGTGCGCAGGGCAGGCAAACGGGCTCCGGTCATCTTTGCCAGCACCAACAAGGTCTATGGTGCTCTCGACGATCTCGGCCTGGTCGAACTCGGCGATCGTTATCTTCCCGAAGACGAGACCGTCAGGACGCAAGGAATCGGCGAGGATCGGCCGCTTGATTTCTGCACGCCTTACGGATGTTCGAAGGGTGTGGCCGATCAGTATATCCTCGACTACGCGAAATCCTACGGCATCCCTGCCGCCGTCCTGCGGATGAGCTGTATCTATGGGCCGCGCCAGTTCGGCACCGAGGACCAAGGCTGGGTGGCGCATTTCCTGATCCGGGCGCTCGGCGGGGAACCCATTTCAATCTACGGAGACGGCAAGCAGGTGCGGGACATTCTGCATGTCGATGATGCCGTCGCTGCCTATCGGGCGCTGCTTTCCAATATCGAGCGGGTTAGCGGCAAAGCATTCAACCTCGGTGGCGGACCGCGCAACGCCGTCAGCGTGCTCTCGGTGCTGCGCGAGATCGAAGTGTTTGCGGGTCGGCCTGTCGAAACCAGCTTTGGCCCATGGCGCGCCGGCGACCAGTTCTATTTCGTGGCCGACACGACGAGACTTGAACAGGAAACCGGCTGGCAAGCCGGAATCGGATGGCGTCATGGTTTGCGGCACCTCGCCGAATGGCTGATCGCCCATCGTTTCGGCGGCCGGCAGATCCGCAGGGAAAAGCGGAAGGTGTCGGCATGAGCGGACACGACCGGAGCAACAGGCACCGCCGCGTGCTGATGACGGTCGACGCCATCGGCGGCGTCTGGCGTTACGCCATGGACTTGGGCGCAGCCCTGAAATCGAACAACATCGAGGTTGTCTTTGCCGGGCTGGGGCCTTTCCCTGCAGACGACAAGGTCGCCGAGGCCGGCCGGGTCGGCAAGCTCGTCTGGCTGGATGCGCCGCTCGACTGGACGGCCCAGACTGAAGAGGCCGTTGCCGAAGTTCCGCGGCTGATCGCCGATCTCGCGCGCCGCGAACAGGCCGATCTTCTGCATCTCAATCTGCCGTCGCAAGCGGCGGGCATGCAAACAAACCTGCCGATTGCGGTGGTTTGCCATTCCTGTGTCGTCACATGGTTTGCCGCTGTCCGCGGACGCGAAGTGCCGCCGGACTGGCAGTGGCAGTACCGGCTGAACCAGGAGGGCTTTGCATGCGCGGACACGGTCATCGCGCCAAGCCACAGCCATGCGAGAGCGATGGAAGCGGCCTATGGAACGATCGGAAATCTCCAGGTCGTTCACAACGCCAGCGCCCTTGCGGTTTCCGACGAACCCAAGCAGGACTTTGTTCTTGCCGCCGGGCGCTGGTGGGACGACGGCAAGAACGGGGCCGTGCTGGATGAGGCTGCAGCGATGACGCGCTGGACGGTGGCGGCGGCCGGCGCGACCACCGGTCCCAATGGGCAGAACATGCGATTTCGCCATGCCGATCACCGCGGCGAGCTTTCGCATGAGCGGATGAGCGCCTTGACGCGGCAGGCGGCCATCGTCGCCTCGCCGTCGCTCTACGAGCCTTTCGGTCTAGCCGCTCTCGAAGCGGCGCGGGCGGGCGCGGCCTTGGTGCTTTCTGATATTCCCACCTATCGCGAGATCTGGGACGGAGCCGCTCTCTTTGCCGATCCGCATCGCCCCGATGTCTTCGCCGATGCTTTCAATTCTTTTGCCGGCGATCCGCAGCAGCGCGCCGCGCTCGGACGAAAAGCGCGTGCTCGCTCTGCCGGCTTCAGTGTCAAGGCTCAGGCAGAGGCGATGCGCTCGATCTATTCCGGCATGTGCGCCCGCGGTTTTTCAACAGCAGCGGAGTGACCATGAAGTTCCTTTTTTACACTCATTCACTGGTCTCCGACTGGAATCACGGCAATGCCCATTTTCTTCGCGGCATCATGCGCGATCTCCAGCGGCGCGACCATGAGACGCTGGCGCTGGAGCCGCAGGATGCCTGGAGCCGGGCCAATCTGGTGAGGGACCAGGGGCCGGCTGCGGTCGAGGCATTTCACCAGGCATTTCCGCAGCACCGTTCGCGAACGTATGGTGTCGAATTCGACCATGAAGCAGCGCTTGCCGATGCCGACGTCGTCATCGTCCACGAGTGGACGGAACCGCAATTGGTCGAGAGGCTCGGCCGCATCCGGCGCAATGGCGCAACCTTCACCCTGCTTTTCCACGATACGCATCATCGGGCCGTCTCCGCCGAGGGCGATATCGCAGGGCTGGCGCTTGAAGACTATGATGGGGTGCTGGCCTTCGGACAGACGCTGCGCGAACGTTATCTCAGAGCCGGCTGGGGGAAATCCGTCTTCACTTGGCACGAGGCGGCCGACGACACGCTGTTTCGACCGTTGCCGGAGATCGAGAGAGCCGGAGACCTCATCTGGATCGGCAACTGGGGCGACGATGAACGGTCCGCCGAAATCGGCGAATTCCTGGTCCGCCCCGCAAAAGATCTCGGCTTGAACACGGTCGTGCGCGGCGTCCGCTATCCCGGCCATGCATTGGACGAGCTTCGCGAGGCCGGCATCGCCTATGACGGCTGGATCGCCAATGCCGATGTGCCCATGGCCTTTGCCCGTCACAAAGCAACGATTCACATTCCGCGGCGGCCCTATATCGAACATCTGCCGGGGATTCCGACCATCCGCGTCTTCGAGGCGCTCGCCTGCGGAATACCCCTGATCTCGGCGCCCTGGAATGACGCTGAACATCTCTTCGAACCTGGCAGGGACTATTTGGTCGTCGGTGATGGCGAGGAGATGAAGAAAAGTCTGCGTGACGTCCTCGCCGATACCGATCTGGCTGCGAACCTTGCCGCTGCCGGCCTCGAAACGATCAAGGCTCGTCACACCTGCCGCCACCGCGTCGACGAGCTTTTTGCCATCCTGGCGCGCTGCGGCACGCATAGGGTCACCGCAAACCTGCAATCCAGGGAGGCTGCCGAATGAAGATCGCCTTTTACGGATCGAGTCTCGTCTCCGCCTATTGGAACGGCGCCGCCACTTATTATCGCGGCCTTCTGCGAGCGCTGGCGGAGAAAGGTTACGACATCACCTTCTACGAGCCCGATGTCTATGATCGGCAGAAGAACCGCGACATGGATCCGCCGGACTGGTGCAGGGTCGTCGTCTACGAAGGGACGATCGACGCCCTCAAGGCCGTCACCAGCGAGGCGTCCGAAGCTGATATCGTCGTCAAGGCGAGTGGTGTCGGCTTCGAGGACGATCGGTTGCTGGAAGAGGTGCTTCGCAACGCACGGCCGCACGCGCTGAAGATCTTCTGGGACGTGGACGCGCCGGCGACGCTTGCCGAACTCAGGACCAACCCCGATCATCCGTTGCGCCGCGCGCTCGCCGGGCTTGATCTCGTGCTGACCTATGGCGGCGGCGACCCCGTCGTGAACGCATATCGTTCCGTCGGAGCGGCCGAATGCGTGCCGATCTACAATGCGCTGGACCCGCAAACGCATCATCCGGTGCCGCAGGATGACCGCTTCGCCGCCGACCTCGGGTTCCTTGGCAACCGCCTGCCGGACCGCGAGGCGAGGGTCGAGCATTTCTTCCTGGAAACGGCGTCGCGTCTGCCGAACCGAACGTTCCTGCTTGGCGGTTCCGGCTGGCAGGGCAAGCCGATCTCGTCAAACGTCCGCTATATCGGTCATGTGCCGACGCGCGATCACAACGCTTTCAACGTGACGCCGATGGCGGTCCTCAACATATCGCGCGCCAGTATGGCGGAGAATGGTTTTTCCCCTGCGACACGGGTCTTCGAGGCGGCCGGCGCCGGGGCTTGCCTCATCACCGACTACTGGGAAGGCATCGATGTCTTTCTGAAGCCCGGGGAGGAGGTCCTGGTCGCGCGCGACGGACAGGACGTGGCTGCCTTGCTCAGCGGCCTGTCGCACCAAGCCGCACGGGAAATTGGGGAAAGGGCGCGCCGGCGCGTTCTGGCCGAACACACCTATGTCAATCGCGCCGAAACGGCAGACGAGATTTTTCGCGCCCGTCTTGGCGCGCGGGAGGCGGCTGAATGACGAGATCGCTCGATATCGTTTTCCTCGGACTCTCCCTTTCCTCTTCCTGGGGGAACGGTCACGCCACGACCTATCGCGCCCTGATCAAGGGGCTTCGGCAGGACGGCCATCGGGTCCTGTTCCTGGAGCGGGACGTGCCCTGGTATGCCAGCCACCGGGACCTGCCATCGCCGGGCTTCTGCGAGCTTGCCTATTATTCCGATATCGGCGCAATGATCGAGCGTCACGGTGAAAGGCTCGGCAAGGCCGATGCCGTCATCGTCGGATCCTACGTCCCCGATGGTGTGCCGCTCATCGACAGGCTCGAGGCGCTGGAGCCGAAACGCCTCTGCTTCTATGACATTGACACGCCGGTCACCCTCGCCAAGCTCGATCGCGGTGACGAGGAATATCTGGCGCTGCGCCAGATTCCTTTATTTGACACCTACTTCTCCTTCTCCGGAGGAAGGGTGTTGACGCGGCTCGAACAGAGATATGGCGCGCGCAGGGCCATCGCGCTCTATTGTTCGGTCGACGAGGGCCGCTATGCCGATACCGGCGAGCCCACTTGTTGGGATCTCGGCTACCTCGGAACCTATAGCCCCGACCGCCAACCGACACTGGAGCGGCTTCTGCTGGAGCCGGCGCGCCGCCTGCCGTCGATGCGCTTCGTTGTCGCCGGGCCGCAATATCCCGCCGGGATCGAATGGCCGGCCAATGTCGAGCGCATCGAGCATCTGCCGCCTGCCGATCACGCAAGCTTTTACAGCCGGCAGCGGTTCACGCTGAACGTGACCCGCAGCGATATGATTGCCGCGGGCTGGTCTCCCAGCGTGCGGTTGTTCGAGGCTGCCGCCTGCGGTGCGCCGATCATCAGCGATTTATGGCAGGGTCTCGACGAGCTGCTGCCGGACGGTAAGGCCTTGTTCGTTGCGCGCGCGCCGGAGGATGTCGTGGCGCTGCTGACGGAGCTTCCCGACAGCGACCGCCTGGCCGCCGCCGCAGCAGCGAGAAAGCTGGTGATGAGCAGTCATACCGGTGTCGCACGTGCCGGCGAGCTCGTCCGGGCTCTTTCCGATCGGCCCGCCAAGCGAGCTTTCGACCGTATCTCAGCGTGAAGGAGAGTATCGATGCTTCAAGCCAATCGTCGCGGAAAAGGCAAGACTGTTCTGGTGGCAGGAGGCGCCGGCTTTGTCGGCTCGCATCTATGCGATGCTCTGCTCGGCCGTGGCGACAGCGTCATTTGCGTCGACAGCTATATTACCGGCTCGCGGGACAATGTCAGGCCGTTGATGAACCATCCGGGCTTCCGGCTCATCGAACAGGATATCTGCAAATTCATTGAAATCGGCGAACCGCTCGACCAGATCTATAATCTGGCCTGCGCCGCGTCCCCGCCGCAATACCAGGCGGATCCCGTTCACACGATGATGACGTGCGTCGCCGGCACGGGCAATCTGCTGGCGCTTGCCGAGCGGCACCGGGCCGCCTTTCTCCAGGCCTCGACGAGCGAGGTCTATGGCGATCCCGCCGAGCATCCGCAAACGGAAGACTATCGCGGAAATGTCAGCTGCACAGGACCGCGCGCTTGCTATGACGAGGGAAAGCGCGCCGCCGAAGCTCTTTGCTTCGATATGCTGCGCGCGGGCCGCGTCGATGTGCGGGTCGCCCGCATCTTCAACACCTATGGGCCGCGAATGCAGGCAAATGACGGCCGGATCGTCTCCAACCTGATCGTGCAGGCCCTCTCGGGGAAACCGCTCACCATCTACGGAAGCGGCATGCAGACCCGATCCTTCTGCTACGTCAGCGATCTTGTCGGCGGCCTCAAGGCGCTGATGGATGTGCGGCCGAACCCTGGCGTGCCCGTCAACCTCGGCAATCCCGGGGAGTTCACCATCAACGAGCTTGCGCAGATGATTCGATCGATGGTGCCGGTGCGAACGGCTGTGGCCTACCGACCTTTGCCGAAGGATGATCCTCAACGCCGCCGGCCCGATATTTCCCGCGCGACAGAACTTCTCGATTGGCAGCCGACGGTGCCCCTTGCCGAGGGGCTCAGATATACGATCGACTGGTTTGCCGCCAATTTGGACGATCGTCCCCGTAAACGCGTCGCTGCGCCTCGCCGTCATCGCGCCGCGGCTGCCTCGCAGGCCGCCCCCTTGGACAACTGACGCGGATGCACACGATGGTGAACCTGCAACAGCGTATCAATGAACTGGGCCCCTGGTTTCAGAATATGCGGTTCGGAGAGATCGAAACCGCGCCGGACCATTTTCTCGGCGACTATCCGGCGTTCAAATGGGAAGGCTTCAAACATGTCGTGCCCAAGGATCTGGAAGGACGCAGCGTTCTCGATATCGGCTGCAATGCAGGCTTTTATGCGCTCGAAATGAAGCGCCGCAACGCCGGGCGGGTGTTAGGCATCGACAGCGATCCACGTTATCTCGAGCAGGCCCGCTTCGCCGCCGATCATTTCGGCCTCGATATCGAGTTCAGGCAGATGTCGGTTTACGAGGTGTCGAAACTTGGCGAGAGGTTCGATCTTGTGATCTTCATGGGCGTGCTTTACCACCTGCGCCATCCGTTGCTGGCACTGGATCTGCTCCACGAACATGTGGCTGCAGACCTCATGCTGTTCCAATGCCTGCAGCGTGGTGAAGAGCGGATTGCCACGCTGGAAGAGGATTACGACTTTTCGGAATGGAAGGTTTTTGACCGGCCGGATTTTCCGAAGCTGTTCTTTGTCGAAGAGCGTTATGCTGCCGATCCCACCAATTGGTTCATTCCCAACAAGGCGGCGGTCGAAGCGATGCTGCGCAGCTCGGGTTTTGTCATCGAGGCCAATCCCGAGCGAGAAGTTTATCTCTGCCGCCTGGGGCGGCGGCCATATATGGTCGAGCCGCCGCCCGGTTGAGGTGTTCATCCAGAGCGATTGAGCTTTTCACGGAAATGCGAAACCGCTCTAAGTTGTCGTTCGCAACTCCGGACGGAAAACTGTTTCATAGTTTTCCCGGAATTGCTCTAGCGGGTCCAGAATGGTGAAAGGTGCCCGATTGTTTTCGACCGCTGTCGCCGCGGTCCTCCTTGTCTGCCTCGCAACCTGGCTGCTGACGAGGCCGCATCCACGCTTCGCTGCCGGCGATCCCACGCTGACGCCGGGGGATGCCGAGCGCGGCAGAGTGGTCTTTGCTGCAGGCGGCTGCTCCTCCTGTCATGCTTCCCCCGGTCAGCCGGACCGCTTAAGGCTCGGAGGAGATCTTGCCCTGGCCTCACCCTATGGAACCTTCAGAGTTCCCAATATCTCGTCCGACCCAGAGGCCGGTATCGGATCGTGGTCGGTTGCCGATCTCGCCAACGCGCTGATTTCAGGGGTCTCTCCCTCAGGGCAGCATTATTACCCGGTATTCCCCTATCCCAGCTACACGGGGATGACTCTCGGCGACGTCAGAGATCTATACGCCTTTCTGCATACGCTTTCGCCCGTGCCGGAGCGCCCGCAGCCACACGATATTTCCCCCTTGTTTCGCATCCGCCGCTTCGTCGGCTTCTGGAAGCTTCTGTTCTTCCACGAAGGCAGATCGGAAGCAGCGCTGAGCGGCGATCCCGTGCATGATCGCGGTGCCTATCTCGTGGAGACGCTCGGTCATTGCGCCGAGTGCCACTCATCCCGCAACATATTCGGCGCGTTAAAGCCAAAAACCAGGTTCGCCGGCGGAGTGAGTTCTGAAGGTGTCGGCTTCAACCCTAACATCACGCCGACAGGTATCAGCTCGTGGTCGGAGCAGGATGTCGCCGAAATGCTTCACAGCGGCAGGACGCCGGGTCACGGCTATGTCGGCTGGTCCATGGCGGATGTGGTCGAGAATACGGCGGAGCTCCCGGAGGCCGACCGGATGGCTATCGCCCGATACCTGAAGTCGCTGCCGCCGCGCCCGACGTCCCATCCTTGATGCGTATCGCCGATCGAGTGATATTGAAGAACGCGAGAACGGGGGGATTAAGCTATTATTGATGCAACGTCATCAGGTTGGGCGACGGAACAGTGCAATGGCCGCAACGTTTTGAGTGAACAGGTATAATGTGAGAGGCAGATCGTCATGAATACGGCTTTTGACGAATTCGCGCAAAAGGCTGTCCTGGTCGTCGAGGACGATTACGCTCTCGCCAGCGAACTCGCATCGAAGCTGACAGCAACCGGAATCAAGATAGTCGGGCCTGCACCGAGCGTCGAACGAGCGTTGCAATATATCGAAGATTCCCAAATTGAAGTGGCCATTCTGGACATCAATCTCGGTGGAACGATGGTGTTCCCTGTCGCCGATGCGCTGGCTAAGCGCAATATCCCGTTCTTCTTCGCAACCGGCTACAGCCGTGATGTCGTGCCTCCCCGCTTTGCGGATCGGATTTTCGTGGAAAAACCGCTGGACACGAGCGCGATTTATACTGCCCTTTCCGAGTGCCGAGGTTCGACGGCGAGGTCATCAGGCGGTCAGAAGAATCTCGTTCTTTCCGCTCTTTCTCCGCGAGAAGATGATCTTATCCGGCCGCTTCTCAAGCAGGTTCAGCTGGTTCAAGGCGAGGTTCTTGAAAGGCAGTTTGGAGAGATCACGACGGTTTCCTTCATTGAAAGCGGGACGGTCTCGCTGGTCGCCTCGTCGCTGGATGACTCACAGGTAGAGGTTGGCCTTATCGGGCGTGAAGGGGTAACCGGCACGGGGTTGTTGGAGGGCGATTGGCGCACTCCCTACAAGCTTGTGGTGCAGACCGAAGGAACCGCGCAGCGCACCGACGTCGACAGCTTCCTTCGTCTGACGCAGAGGGCACCGCAGTTGCGATCGCTTTCATCAACGTTTTCAAGGACGCTCGCAATTCAAATTGGTTATACGGCCCTCGCCAACAGCCGATATTCCATCGAACAGAGACTGGCCCGTTTGCTGCTTATGCTCGATGATCGATCGGAAGGCCAGGTGCTGCTTCTGACCCACGAGCATATATCTTCGATGCTCGGCGTCCGGCGTTCAGGAGTTACGGGCGTACTTCCAATTCTAGAAGGCGAAAAACTCATCCGGTCGGTACGAGGAAAGGTAATCGTCCTCGATCGCGAGGGCCTCATTCTCAAGGCCAGTGGTTCTTATGGCATTCCGGAGGCGGAATACGAGCGGTTGATGGGGTTTTCATTGCGGGGTGGCGAGAATGTTAGAAGGGCGCATGACCAATCACGTCCTCACTTCTACAACCCCCAAATACCGGGTAGGAATAGCCGCTCCTAAATCACAGTGGCGAAAATTGCTGAATTTCGTCACAGACGGGGATCCCATTGGAGGGCAAGTTTTGCACGCCGCAATCGTTCGACCCCAACCCCGTTTTTGGGACGCGCAAAGACTTTTGCAGCGGATGCTGTCGCTAAGAGATCGACGTAAAGTTCTCGCCCCGTCGCAGCGCGGATCCGCCGGCCTGTTGCTTCTCGTCACATTCTAGCAACTCTGCCTTAAGCCTCTCAAGGTGCGCCACATGCATGTCCTGCGACTCCTCGAAATTGGTCAAAAGCCGTATCGCCTTCACGTCGGCGCCGCGGTTGGTCAGCTCAGCGACAATCTCGCGCTGTCGAGCGCCGTGATGATCCGAGCAACTTCAAAGGCGGGTTGATCGGAAACCCAGATTTCTAACGAGCATAGAGATAGGCTGCCAGATCGCGGGCCTCCTGTTCGGATATCCCGGTGGCCGGCATCGCCGTCTTTGGCGAATGGGCCTGCGGCGCGACGATCCAGCCGACGAGGTTGTCGGCGGAATTGTTGAGCACGCCGGCAATGTAGACCCGCTCGCGCAGACCGGAAAGATCGCCGCCGACCTTGCCGTCAGCCCCCTCGATATCCGGAATGGTGTGACATCCGGCGCAGCCATATCGGCGAAAAATCGCCGGCGCCCGCGCCGGATCGCCTTTCGTCATGGCGACGGCAACAGCCTGCCTTTCGGATCGCTGCCGGTAGATGTCGGTCAAGGTCAATGCCGCCGTCAGGCTCACCACGCAGGCGGCGATCACCAAGGCGGGGCGAAGGGAATTATGGGGCGACGATGCGTGTTCCATCTGCGCCTCCCTTTCCGGAAGCCCTGATCCACAAAGCCGTCAGCGCCAGCGCAACAGCGGCGTAGACGATGGCGGCAGGAACCCACATTACCAGGCCTGCCATCTGCTGGTCTTCGAGCGGCGACAGCCCCCAAACCCCGGATGAGCGTGTCTGCACGACGTAGAGCACGTTGGGTGACAGGGCGATGAGGGCCCCGAGAATGCTCATATGCAGCATCGTCAGGAAAAGGTGCCAGGCCGCCAGCCCCCTGTTCGTCTTCCAGATGACGGACCACCAGAACAGGACGGCACTTACAAAAAAGGAAAGATGCTGCAGCCGGTGGAGCGGCGTGCTTTCAATCGCGGCGTCGAACAGGACAGGCGCATGCCATGCCCAGATTGCCGCCCCATGCAGCAGCGTCGCGACAGTGCCGTTGCTGAGCAACCTCCAGGTCTTGCGAACCATGCGCGAGGCGAGCACCTGTCCTGTCCGGCGCCTGACGATCCTTGGCAGCCCCCAGAGCAGCACGGCCGACGGCCGTGCCGATACGATGAGCGGCGCGGCAACCGCCATGAGCAGTTCATGTTCGATCATATGGAAGGTGAAAAGTTGTTCTCCAAGCCAATGCAGGGGAGAGACAAGCGCGCCGGCAAGCACCAGCCAGCCGGCCCAATAGGCCAAAAGCCGGTGCGCGAAGGCGCGCCGGCCAGCGGATGATCGCGACATCAAGCGAAGGCTTCCACTTGCATAGAGGGCTGCGCAAACTGCGAGCGGCGCGATTATCCAGGGATCGGCCGTCCATGTGAAGGAATTCGAATGGGCATGGCCTTCATGTGCCAGTCCCGGTGTCGCCATGAGAAGAAAAGCGATTGTCGTTGCTGTTCTCATAGCCGCGGCACCCAATAGATGCATCCGTAGAGCGGAAGCCAGGCGAGCACGACAAAGTTCCAGTAGAGCGCGTTATCTTCGACATCGCCGTAGCGCCGCGCATTGTCACCATGCTTCGAAAACATCAGGCAGGCGAGGACGACGGTATCGACGAGATCGGTGATGATGTGGGTCGCGTGCAGGCCGAGCATTGTCCAGACGATCGATCCGTAGGCGTCGTCGTCCCAGCCTATGTGGAGGGCAGGAAATTCGTAGGCGCGGGGTATGAGGGGTGCCGCTCCGAGAAGCGCCATGATGATCAGTCCCGCGCGCACCTTGCGGAGATCCCTCTGCTTCGCCCACCGCGCGACGAGCATATTCGGCACGATGCTGACGAGAAGCAGCAGGGTCAGGATCGTGCCGGGAAGGAGATCCGGGGCAGGGGCTTCGATCGGCCAATGCGGCGCCAGGCTCATGAGATAGAAGTAGACGACGATCGCCAGAGCGAATCCCATGCCTTCAATCAGCATGAAGGCGCTGGTGCCCCAGAAGGTCAGGCTGGCGGTGCCCAGGCCGTGCAAGGGAAGCTTCGAGAGATCGGTGACCACGCGCTCCTTCATGTCTCGTCCTCCGGTGTTTGCTTGGGCCAGAACCATCCTGTCAGAGTGATCGCCACCGGAACGGCTCCCCAGACGACGGCCCACGGGCTGAAGATCGAGCCGATCAGCATGATGCTGGTGGCAATGGCGGCCAGAAACGGCCAGATGGAATCGGCTGGCGAGGCCTCCCGCGCCTCCGGCTCGCCTGATGTGACGCTGCTGACGATCAGTTCCCGCCGATCGAGCCGAAGTCCCGTCGCCACCGCCAATGTCTCGCCCGACATCCAGAGCGGCTCGCGCGATTCGACCACCGGAATATGCCGAAAATTATAGGGGGGAGGGGGCGAAGGCACGGCCCATTCCAATGTTGACGCATTCCAGGGATTGCGGCCGGCCGGCGGGCCATGGCGGAAGCTGCGCAGGGCATCGATGAAGAAGACCAGGAAGCCGGCGGCCAGGATAAAGGCGCTGAGGCTGACGAACAGGTTCAAACCGGCCCAGGGCAGCTCGGGCGGATAGGTGTAGACGCGCCGCGGCATGCCCTGGAGCCCCAGGATGTGCATTGGGAAGAAAGTCAGGTGGAAGCCTGTGAAGATCAGGCCGAAGGCCCACCGTCCGAGCCTTTCGCTCATCATCCGCCCGGTCATCTTTGGAAACCAGTAGTAGATCGCGCCGATCAGCGGGAAGACGGAGCCGCCGATCAGGACATAGTGGAAATGGGCGACGACGAAATAGGTGTCGTGGACCTGAGTATCGAGGGGCACCGACGCCACCATCACGCCGGTCAGGCCGCCGATGACGAAGGTGATGAGGAAGCCGATGATGAAAAGCAGCGGTGTCTTGAACACCGGACGGCCATCCCACAGCGTTGCCAGCCAGCAGAAGATCTGGGTACCGGCGGGAATGGCGATCGCCATGCTCGAGGCGGTGAAAAAGCTGCTCCCCAGCCGCGGCAGGCCGGCCACGAACATGTGGTGCACCCATAGGCCGAAGGAGAGAATTCCGGTGGCGATCATCGCCAGCACCAGCGGCATATAGCCGAAGACCGGACGCTGTGTGAAGGTGGAGATCATGGCGGAGACGATGCCGACGGCCGGCAGGAAGATGATGTAGACTTCGGGATGGCCGAAGAACCAGAACAGGTGCTGCCAGAGGAGGACGTCGCCCCCTTCCGCAGGATTATAGAACTGGGTGCCGACCAGCCGGTCGAGAATGAGCGATGAGCTGGCGAACATGATCGCCGGCATGGCCAGGATGACCAGAAAGGCGGTGACCAGCATCGACCAGACGAAGACGGGTATCCGATCGAGCGACATGCCGGGCGCGCGCAGCTTGAAGACCGTCACGACGATCTCGACGGCAACGGCAAGGGCGGACACCTCGGTGAAGGTGATCATCTGTGCCCAGAGGTCCGCCCGTTTCCCCGCGCCATATTGCGGGCCGGACAGAGGCACGTAGGAGAACCAGCCGACATCGGGGGCGGTATCGAGGGCAAGCGAGATCCACAGCAGCAGCCCTCCGGCGAGATAGATCCAGTAGGAGAAGGCGTTCAGCCTGGGAAAGGCGATGTTGCGGGTTCCGACCATCAGAGGAACGAGATAGACCGCCATTGCCTCCATGACCGGCACCGCAAACAGGAACATCATGTTGCTGCCGTGCACGGTGAAGATCTGATTGTACCGGTCCGCGCTGACGAAGCGGGCCTCGGGGAAGGCGAGCTGGATACGCATCACAAGCGCCAGCACGCCGCCGAGAATGAGAAAGACAAAGGCTGTCGCGATATAGCGCCGACCGATGATCTTGTGATCGACCGTGGAGAGCGCTGCCAGCAATCCGGAAGGAGTCGACCATGTGCGCCTGAGGAAGGCTTCCGCCTCTTCATTGCCGGCAGCCAGATCGGCTGGGGAAGGGGTTCTGCCGGTGCCGGTCATCGCAGACCACTCATGTAGGCGCTCAACTGTCTCAGCTCTTCGCCGGTGAGGGGGACCAACGGCATGTTGTTGCCCGGCTTCAGCGTTTGCGGGTCGGCAATCCATGCCGCAACCGATCCCCGCGTATTCTCCAGCCGCCCCGCCGCAATCATGCTGCGGCTGCCGACATGGGTGAGGTCAGGTCCGGAGGTGCCCGACGCCTCGGTGCCGCGGATGGTGTGGCAGGCGGCGCAAGGCTTGCTCATGAAGACGAGCTCTCCCGCCGCGGCATCACCATCGGTCGGTGCGGCTGCCGTTTCTCTCTGCGACTCCAGCCATCTGGCATAGTCCTCCGGCTCCTCGGCGATCACCAACAGTGCCATGTGGCTGTGCTGCAGGCCGCAGAATTCGGCGCATTGGCCGCGATAGATGCCGGCTTTGGTGGCATGCAGCGTCAGACGGTTATCGCGGCCGGGGACCAGATCCTGCTTTCCCGTCAGGTTCGGCACCCAGAACGAATGAATGACATCAGTCGCGTCCAGGCGCAGCCGGACATCGGTTCCCACCGGGATATGCAGCTCGTTGGCGGTCTGGAATGTCTTGGCGGGATCCGCATCGAGATAGGTAAACTGCCACCACCACTGCTGCCCGCGAACGGCGATGGTCGGCTGATTGTCCCGGCCGCGGTCGACGCCATTGGTTGCGTAAAAACTGGTGATTGTCAGGAAGCTTATGACCAGGAAAGTCATCACGATCGCGCCGTTAACGACCCTGCCCATGGAACGCTCGGACTGCGGTTCACCGGGGGCCTGGTTTTTCCTGCGAACCAGCGCCCATGCCATGACGCTCATGACTAGCACGAAGACAACGCCGCAGACGGCGACAAACAGGAGTATCAAGCTTCTGAGTTCCGAAGCGGCAGGTCCGTCCGCATTCAGCGCCGATTGCGTCCCGGCAGCGCAGCCGGACAGAAACAAGGTGCATGCCGCGGCGATCTTCAAGGCCGGACACCTCGATCGGAGCGGACGCCTACCGGGCCTTCCTCGAAAAGAGTTGCGGCCGGCGCCCGGTTCTCGGCCGGTCTCGTATGCTTGTCGTCGTTGCGGCTCGGCGCGGTATAGAGGGCGGAATAGGCGCCGATCGTCCTGACATAGCCGGCGAGCTGCCAGATCTGGTCGCTCGTCATTTTGTTCGCGAAGGCAGGCATGCCGTGAGGCCGTCCGTCGCGTATGGATGCCACGACCGATACCATTTCCGAGCCATAAAACCACCAGCCGTCAAGAAACGAAGGGCCGGTCCCGCCTCGTCCGTCTCCATGGCAACTAGCGCAGCCGAACCAGGAATAAAGGCGCTTGCCCTGGCTCAGATCATAGGCGGTCACCTCATAAGGCTTGCCAAGCGCGAAATACACGTGGGGTGGTGTGCCGCCGATCCCGCCCGGCATCAGCAGGAACTGATCGAGAGATGATGTGACCGGCGGATCGGCGCGATATTGCCTTGGATGTCTAGCCCAGCCCATCGCGGCTCCGATCACGAACACAAAGAGCAGCAACATCAAGACCAACCAGATGCCCTCCTTCTTGACTGTGCTATCGGCAAGCAAAGGGAACCGATCGGGACCGGACGCGACGGCGGTATCGGCGCGACGCAAGCGTGGACGGGTTGCCCAAGCAACGGCGGCCAAGACGCCGGCCATTGTGAGAAACGATACTGCCGCCGACCAGGCATGCTTGCTTTCGCGCATCGCCGGGACCTGGGTTAGGGTCGCGACGACAGAGCCGAGAGACTGAGCCGCACCGGCAACATCTTGTAGGACGGGGTCTTGGCTTTGGCGTCGTGATGCGCCAGCGGAAAGAGCGGGTTCGCCTCAGGGTAATAGGCCGCACAGCACCCGGTTGGAATCGCGTGCCTGGCAATCTTGAAGCCGGCGACTCGGCGCAATGTGGCGACGTCGATGGCAGTCGTCAGATCGACGAAATCGCCTTCTTTGAAGCCCAGTCTGTCAATATCCTCATCGTTCATGAAGACCACCTTTCGCGATCCCTTCACGCCGCGGTAGCGATCGCTGTAACCGTAGATGGTCGTGTTGAACTGGTCGTTGGAGCGTAATGTGGCGAGGTTGAGAACCTCAGTGTCGCCCGGACCGATGTCGAGTTCGGGGAAGAGCCGCGGCGGCGTGATGAAATTGGCTTTCTGGTTGGGCGTCGTCCATTTGCGCTCCCTGGCCGGCACCGGTCTCGGAATGCCGCCCGGCTGAAACATGCGTTTGTTGAAATCCCTGAACGTCTCGGGATAGGTCGCTTCGATCGCATCGCGGATCTTCGAATAATCGCCGACCCATTCGTCCCACGGGACTCGGCCCTTCGCCAGCGTCGCCTTGGCGATTCCGGCGATGATGGCGGGCTCCGACAGAAGCTCCTGACTTGCTGGCTTCGCCTTTCCGCGCGAACCATGGAAATGCGCCACGGAACTTTCGATGGAGACGGCTTGCGGACCGCTCGCCTGTTCATCGATCTCAATGCGGCCGAGACAGGGAAGGAGATAGGCGATTTCCCCATGGATGACGTGGCTGCGATTGAGCTTCGTCGCAATCTGTACGGTCAGGCGGAGTTTGCGCCAGGCCTCCTCCATCGCTTCCGTTTCCGGGACAGCGCGCAGGAAATTGCCACCGAGGCTGACGAAGGCCTTGGCTTCGCCAGCCATGATCGCCTTGCAGGTGTCAACGGTCGCGCGACCTTCCCACTGTGGCGGCTCGAACTGGTAGAGCTCCTTCAGCTTGTCGAGCGGCACGAGGTCCGGCTTTTCCGTTATCCCGACCGTGCGCTGGCCCTGCACGTTCGAGTGGCCGCGCACGGCGCAGATATTGGCGCCCGGCTTGCCGATATTGCCGCGCAGTAGCGCGAGATTGGCGACCATATGAACGTTCTCGACACCCATCACATGCTGCGTGAGACCCATGCCGTAGATCATCAGCACCGCCTCCGAATGGGCGTAGGTGCGGGCTGCCTGAATCATCTGCTCGCGGGTCAAGCCGGAAACACTCTCCAGCTCGGCCCAGTCATATCGGCGGGCCGCTTCGGCGAATTCCTCGAAACCCGACGTATGCGTGCTGATGAAATCGTGGTCGAGAACATGCTTTTTGTCGGCGGCGGCAATCGAAGCGGCGAAGGCGACCGCCGCAGCATTATCCGGTTTATGGGGCAGGGCATCGGAGCCTGAAACCTTGCTCATGCCCAGTGCCTTCATCGCATCGTCGGCTTCGATCAAGGCTTTGCAGACCCCGAAGAGGGCCGCGATGTCGCCTCCGTTCTTCACCTGGTAATATTCCGACGAAATCGGCGTCGACCGGCCGGTCAGCATCTGGCTCGGCATTTGCGGGTTGATGAAACGTTCGAGACCCGGTTCGCGCAAGAGATTGAAGGTGACGATTTTCACGCCCCGGTCGACGGCGTCCTGAAGGTCATGCAGCATCCGCGGAGAAGAGGTGGCGACGTTCTGTGCCATGTAGAAAATGCAATCGCAGTTCTGGAAATCGGACAGGATTGCCGTGCCGACGGAGGCTCCGATGCTTTCCGGCAGACCGACCGAGGAGCTTTCGTGACACATGTTGGAAGAGTCGGGCAGGTTGTTGCTGCCGAAGATGCGGGCAAAAAGCTGATACATGTAGGAGGTCTCGAGGGATGCGCGCCCAGAGGTGTAGAAATCGACCTCACGCGGAGGAATTGACCGCAGCTCCTCGCCGATCTCCGCGAATGCATCGCTCCAGTCCACCGGTTCGTATTTGTCGGTCGAGCGGTTCCACCGCATCGGATGGGTCAGGCGACCTTGCTCTTCGAGATCGTGATCGCTCCACTGCTCCAGCTCATGCAATGTATGGGCGGCGAAGAAGGCGCGGTCGGCGCGGCGGGAAGTGACCTCCCAGGCGGTCGCCTTTGCGCCGCTTTCGCAAAATTCCATCGCATGCGGTTTTGCAGGCTTGGCCCAGGCGCAACTGACACACATGTAGCCGTCTGGTTTGTTGTGATGGGAAAGCAGCGACGGCCCCGATCGGGGGACGTGTTCGCGCAGAAGAATTTCTCCAAGAGATCTCGCCGCCGCCCATCCGCCAGCCGCAGGCGTGTTCTCACCAATTGTTGGCGGATGTTTCGATCGCGCTGACATTTTTGCCTCCCGACATTGTCGAAGGAAATCCCTGGCAGATATTTTGCGACCCGAACTCTTGGAGAAACAAACTGTTCCAGACGACATGGCAAAGTGACCTGTCGACAGCCGGTGACGGGAGAGGAGTGGCAATAATCTGGTCTTCTCGGCTGCGTCGCATGTCCTCAGAGGTGCGTCGGAGCATCGGCCTCCACCTCGGCATAGAGCTGACCGCACATTGTCAGCGACCGCCGCATCGCGGCGACGCGATCCTCGGCGTCCTTGCATGAATAGGCCCAGATGTCGGTCGCCCAGCTCTTGCCATCCATCTCGTACTGCAGGGCAAACTTATAGAGCCGTCGCTCATCCGCGTCGGTGCTCACCAAAGCGCGATCGGGATCATCGCGGCGCTGCCGTGGAAAACATACAACATTCACAACGTGCTCCTCGGGTTCACCTTGCCAGGGTACGAAATGCCGCTTTGCTTGGACTAACCTGAACGCGCGGATTTCGTTCCCTGCGCTCCGGGCCTGAGCAGGCCTACTCGCGGTCCGGCCTTTTCCTTCCCGCAACTTGCATCGCCGCGACAAATCCATTATGTACACACGGATGATGTACACGGGCGAGTTCGACTTCGGAAAGCAGGATGTCATGCATACGACAAAAGTATTCAAGAACGGCAACTCTCAAGCCGTGAGAATTCCCGCCGATTTGGCTTACAGCCAGACCGAGATGGAGCTTGAAATCGAGCGCATTGGTGACGAGCTCCGCATCCGCCCGCTAAAACCGTCCCTGGAGGGCGTACTGGCGCGTTTCGCAAGATTTGACGACTCGTTCATGGCGGAGGGGCGCGGTGATCAGGAGCAGGCCGAACGGGATAGGCTGTAATGCCGCTCTACATGCTTGACACAAACATGTGCATCTATCTGATGAAGGAGCAGCCGCCGCAAGTCGCACGACGTTTTGCTCAATGCCGCGTTGGCGATGTCGTCATGTCTGCCATTACGTTCGCGGAACTCGAATATGGCGTTTCTGCCTCGAAGGATGCAGAAAGGGAACGGTCGAACCTAGAGTATCTGATCGAGGCAATCCCTGTCGCCCCGTTCGATAGTGATGCGGCACGGGCCTACGGACCTCTCAGGTTCGCGACACGTGACCGGAAAAAGGATCACTTGGACAAACTGATAGCCGCTCATGCGGTTTCGCTCAAGGCTGTCCTCGTGACGAATAATGTGCGGGACTTTACGGTTTACCAGGACTTGCGCGTCGAAAACTGGCTGTTCCCATGAGTGCTGGTGATGGGATGGTTGCGCGTATAGTTCAATGCAACCTCAGGTGGCGAGTCTGGCGTAAGCTGAATTATGGAACAGCCGTCCAGGGCAGCGGGGCGGCATGGCATTTTGCGTTGATGCGCACGGACGACATCCACCCCGCACCCAAAAGGCCATGCATATGGCTGCGTGAGCAAGCGTGCGAACCGCTTGACCGCGCGGGATACACAGCACGCCAAGTCGTAAGAGGTCCCCCAGGGGATGCGCGATGGTGAGGTCAACGAAGCGGGCAGCGCCTTCTCAGGTTCTTTACTCCCGCAATCGCGGCGATAGCGGCAGCGATGAGTAGGGAAGCCGATCGACCGGGTAACAGTTCCAGGCCGCTTGATGAGCAGGCAGCAGGGCTTTCAAGTTGATCGCGTTCGGTTCATATAAGTTGGCCGGTGGCGTTTGGTGGGACGGGGAAGATGGATTTGAGTTCGAATCGCGCAGAGGAAGCAGTTTCAACCACGACGTCTGCTTCTGCGCAGCACGTCGCCAGCCCAGCGACTGTCGGACTGCAAACAGCAGATTTCAACTCCGAGCTTCACGCTCGTCCGTCCATTTATTTTACCGGCCCGGCGATCGTCGAGCACATTGCGTTCATGCCCTTGGATGGGGCGATCAAAGAGTTCCACGATAGCCTGGAAGTCGATGGTGAGATTTCAGTCAGGGTCGAACGGCATACTGAATTCGTCACGGTCACACGCCTGCGGAAATTGCACTCGGAGCCCGGGCGTTGGCCGGAATCTGATCTTGCGGAAGGTGATTTTGCGCGGCTGGCAGGGTTGACCGCTCCTCGCCTTGTTTGCCACGTTGCTATCCTTGTGCTGGGCAACCCTCCTGACGAGCTGGGACCGGTTTTAAAATCCTTCGATTTCGGGGATACAGCGGCGTCCTCGATTGGTGGTGGGTCGGCGCAAGTCTGCTCCGATTTTAGGGTCAGACCGGACAATTCAAGCAGGATCATCCTGTTCAACAGGGACCTGAACGCACATCGCCTGGGGCGCATGGTGCGCCGCATCTGCGAGATAGAAACCTACAGATCAATGGCGCTGCTCGGATTGCCGGAGGCGCGACGTCTGGCACCGCTTCTCGGTCAGTATGATGCGGAGCTCGTTCAACTGACCAATCGCAACTTGAGTACTCCTGCACATCAGCACAAGCAGCTGCTGGACGAGATCACGGTTCTTTCGTCCCATATCATCTCGGCCACCGCGGAAACCAGAAACAGGTTCGGAGCGACCGCCGCCTACGCGAAAATCGTTGAAGAGAGAATCGCGCTTCTACGGGAAACCCATGTCCCCGGCTTCCAGCGCTTTGGCACTTTCGTCGAGCGGCGGTTCAAGCCGGCGGTTCGTACTTGCGAGGCAAGTGCATTGAGGCTTGAGCAGCTGTCGAGAGCGACGATGCACCTGCTCGATCTGCTACAGACTCGAATTCAGGTCGAGATTGAGTTCCAGAATGCTACGCAGATTCAAGCAATGGCGGATCGAGCTGCGACGCAGGTCAAGATCCAGCGCGCGGTCGAAGGCTTTTCGATCATTGCGATTAGCTATTATTTGCTGAGCTTGGTGAAGTTCATATATGAGACGGCAGACCACGCTGGGTTCCATTTCGATCCGGTGATCATGCTTGTTGCCGTTCCGGTGGTTGTGGGAACCGTTGCGATCACTATCCTCCGCGTCAAGCATGCTCTGCGAGAAGGGTCCTGAAGCTGGAAATCGCGCGTCAGAACACTTTGCACTCTTCTTGATCCACCCCTCAAAGAGTTGCCGGCGGCGAGAGCAAGGCTGTTGGTTCTTCTACCCGGTGACCTCAGGACAAGTACCTGATCGTCATCACGCCGCCATGGTGCGGACGCTATGTCTAGGCTTAGCGGCCTGAGCGGGGTCACGGTCGAGGGTGAACTGATTGACCAGTTCGCGCAGCCTGCTCGCCTCAGCCGACAATGACGCGGCCGCTGCGGTGGATTGCTCGACCATCGCCGCATTCTGCTGAGTCGACTGGTCCATCTGATTGACGGCCGTATTGATTTCGGCAAGTCCGGTGGACTGTTCACGCGCAGAGGTCGCGATCGCTTCCATCAACCGGTTGATCTGAGACACTTGCTCGCTGATTTCGTTCAACGACTGGCCAGTCTCGAGAACCAGTCTTACGCCGGTGCCGACTTCGGTGGAGGACTTTTGGATAAGGCCCTTGATTTCCTTCGCCGCCGTCGCTGCCCGCTGGGCAAGCTCGCGAACCTCCTGAGCGACAACGGCAAAACCTTTGCCGGCCTCGCCGGCCCGTGCTGCCTCGACGCCGGCATTCAGGGCAAGAAGATTGGTCTGGAAAGCGATGTCGTCGATGACGCCGATAATGCTCGATATTCGTTCGGAGCTTTCCTCTATCCGCCGCATCGCCTGTTCGGCATGAGATACAACGGAAGCAGAACGTTCTGCACTGACGTTAGCCGCCTGGGCGACATTGCGAGCCTCCTCGGTTCGCTTCGAGGCGGTCGTCACATTGGCAGTAATCTCATCGAGGGCTGCCGCAGTCTCCTCCAGGGAGGCCGCCTGCTGTTCGGTCCGCTTGGACAGATCTTGCGCACCGGAGGCGATTTCGCATGTTCCGGTGTCGATGCTGTGCACCGTCTGCAGTACAGCGCCAATGGTTGTGCCGAGTTGCCTAAGCGAAGCATTGAAATCCCCACGCAACCTCTCGTATTCCGGAGCGAACGGCTCCGCCAACTGGAAAGAAACGTCACCGCCCGCAAGGCGTCTCAATCCATCGCCAAGCGTCGTTGTCGCAAAGCGCAACTGCTGCGCTTCCCGTTCGGCGCGCTCCTGTGCGGCAGCGCGCTCCGCCTCCGACTGGCTTCGCGATATCGCTGCTTCCTGCTCCAATCGAAGAACGTTGATCGCGTTCTGTCGAAACACTTCCACTGCTCCTGCCATCGCCCCGATTTCGTCGGCGCGGCCAGCATAGGGGATTTCGCTCTGCAGATCGCCGTCGGAAAGGGTCTTCATGGCGGAGGCGATCCATCGGATCGGATTGGCGATGCCGAAAACGGCAAACAGTGCTCCAGCCGAAGTGACCAGAATCGAAAGGGCGGCAATTAATGCCGTGGTCGTGAACGCGTAGCTCGCCGTCGCGTTGCTTGTGGTCACATATGTTTCGGTCTGTCCGAGAATGAACGCCACCAGGTCAGCAATCTCCTGGTTCACCAGATCAGATTGTGCCTCCATACTCTCCCGAAAGAGGCCGACCGCCTCGGCGGCCTTGCCGTTGTCGTGCAGTTGGACCATTTGCTGCGCAAACTCGCTATATTTCTTGAGCCCTGTCTCGACGTCTTTGATCAGCTCGCGGCCTTTCTCCGTGCGGACGCCCGCCACATATTCTCGGATTGCTCGCTCGACCGCGGCGTTCGCCTCGTCGATCAGCTTCGCCTCGGCGGCTTGCTTCTCAGGCGAGGCCTCCAGCAAGTACCGCGCATAGGCCAGCTTCAGATCAGAGAAGTTTCCCTTGATATCCCGGGCGGTGATCATCCGCTTCATCCAGAAGCCGCCAATCTGCTGAGCACTGTCGTTCAGTGTCGAAATTGTACTGAGAGAATTGTACGACAAGGCAATCAGGAAGGCACAGATGACAGACAAAACGGCGATCAGGGTCTGCTTGACGGTCGGGCGTTTCATACAATTCTCCAGTCCTCTAGGGCGGGCTGTACAGCTCAGATAACCGCAAGAATTCGCGCGACTGGCTAATTTAGGATTAACTTCAATTGGTTTCGCCGTCGCTCTCTGAATAATTTATGTCGCTTACAAACGAGGCGTAGCAAAGTTCTCATCCCTGCTATCATCGGTATGTTATTGACGACTTAGGATGAGATCGAAAGTCTCGGCCGCCAAGCGGCATCATGCCTGGCCGTCGAGCCCGCCTCCGTCGCCGCGCAGTTTTACGGCTTCGGTATCAAGAGGTCACCGGTGATACCTCACTTTGCGGATCGCCATGGCGCGGTCGCGGCCAGCCACTGCCGCGTGCGGGCCTCGGGATCCGGGTTGCGGGTGATATCGGTGACCACGGCGGCACTATCAGCGCCTCTTTCCAGCACCACCGGCGCCCGTTCGGCGGTGATCCCGCCGATGGCGACGAGCGGTATCGCGCCGACGCGCCGGCGCCAGTCCGCAACACGTTCAATGCCTTGCGGCGCCCATTTCATCTGTTTGAGAATCGTCGGCCAGACCGGCCCGAGCGCAACATAATCCGGCTCGGCCGCCAGCGCCGTCTCCAGCTCCGATATGTCGTGGGTGGAAAGGCCGAGCTTCATGCCGGCGCGACGAATGGCATTTCTATCAGCGGCCA